>NZ_JBQCCF010000047.1:0-108783 GCF_051962475.1 Dyella sp. | reverse complement strand
CGCACGCCAATGGCCGTCGACGTAGACGAAGATGTCCGAGGAACGCACTACCTCCGGCCCCGGCGTGGCGGCATCGCCGGCGTCGAACGAGAGCACCGCGGTGCCGCCCTGAATCACCACGGACGGGCGCGAGGGATGCGCCTTGCGCCAGACCTCGACCTCGCGTCGCATGGTGTCCGAACCGCGATTCTTCGCCGCGCTCGCCAGGATCGCCGCACGCGAATGGACCGAGCCGTCCGCGCTCACCGAGCGGTAGTCCGGCAGCAACAGCTGGGCGAGATAGGCGGTGTCGCCGCCCACTTCCGCCTGTAGCCAGTGCTCGTCGGTGGCGATCACGGCCGCCGCGTCGTGCGCCGTCTCGTCCACGCCCGACGAGGTCGCCAGCGCGCCATGGCCGATCGCCGACAGCGCGACGAAGCACGCCGCACTCCAGATCATCTGCTGCCTGTTCCGCATGTCCTGCTCCCGTTCCGCGGCCGATCGCCGCCACGGCAGGCTGCAGCCGCTTGCACGGACGTGCCACGCGAAGCGGACGAGCACGACCCGCGGCGTGACCGACGTGCACCGGCGCGTGACGAGCGGCCGGGTGCCGCAGCTTTCCCACCGGCCTCGCGGCGGACACCGTTCGTCCCCTTCCCTGCGCCGGTCGTCACGGCGTCGGCGACAGCGCGGCGACACGCTGCCAGCGTGGCTGCACTTCCACCCTGCCGCGCCGGCCGAGGAGTGCCCGATGCACCACGCCGCCCTGTACGCCCTGTTGCTGAGTGCCGCCCTGTCGGGCGGAGTGCTGACAACCGCGGACGCGCCCGCTGTGACCGGCTGTGCACCCACCGTGTTCGCTCCCGGCGCGATCGCCGGCGATGCCGACGACGGCGCCGCGGCATTCACGCCAGACGGCGACACCGTGGTGTTCATGCGCGGCACCGACAGTTTCAGCTTGATGGAATCGCATCGCGTGCACGGGCGCTGGTCCACGCCGGTGCCGGCGGCGTTCTCCGGCCGCTGGCGCGATCTGGATCCGGCGATGGCGCCGGACGGCTCATACCTGCTGTTCGTCTCCAATCGACCGGAGATGCCGGGGCAGCCGCCGATCGATGCCGTGCTCGGCAAGCAGCGCCATGCCGGCGCCGGCATGAACCTGTGGCGGGTGGATCGCTACGGCGACGGCTGGGGCACGCCGGTGCGCCTGCCGGGCACGGTGAACGCCTGCTCGACCACGTTTGCGCCGAGCGTCGCCGGCGACGGCAGCGTCTACTACATCGGCTGCGATCCGACCGACGGCACGCTGCGCCTGCTGCATGCCTGGGTCCGCGACGGCCATTACCTCGCGCCGATCCGCGTGGCGATCGGCGGCGACCGATTCGTCATCCGCGATCCCGCCATCGCGCCGGATCGGAGCTTTCTGGTGGTCAGCATGAAACCGGTCGGCAGCCAGCAACCGTACCGGCTGGCGATCAGCTTTCACTCCGAGGCGGGCTGGAGCCTGCCGCAGGATCTCGGCGATACGGTCAACGGCGGCAAGCACAGCATGGGCGCGCAGCTGGGGCCGGACCGTCGCACGCTGAGCTTCTACAGCGACCGCCGGCTGGCCGAGCCCGACCCGCACGCGGATGCAGTGTGGAACAACGGCGACGACCATATCTGGCAGGTGTCGCTGGCGCCCTGGCTCGACGCCCATGCGCGGAGCGCGCGCGCGCATTGAGCGTCCGGCACATTCCTCCCGCCGCGGACGACGGCACACTGTCGCCATGAAAGCCGCCACTGACACCTCCGTCCCGCGCAGCGAGTTCGCGCTGCCCAGCACCGCCCGCAGCTGGGCGACGGCGTTCGCGTTCTGGACGCTGCTGACGCTGTCCTACGGGCTGGCCGGCGGGCTGTCCTCGCTCAGCGAAGGGCGTCCTCCGGCGTGGCCGCGCGCGTTCGGCTGGAACGCCACGGACTTCTACCTGTGGATGCTGCTCACGCCGCTGATCGGCCGGCTCGGTCGCGCCACGGCAACGGGCGACTGGAAGCGCCTGCTGACCGTGCACGTGCCGGCCAGCCTCGCCATCACGCTAGGGCAGACGCTGCTACAGCTGGCGGCGTTCTGGCTCGCGTTCGGGCCCGGCCACATGCCGACGCAGACGCTCGGTGGTTTCGTCACGATGCAATTCGCCTACAAGTTCCAGCAGGGGCTGGTGTGCTACTGGGTGATCCTGGCGGTGCTGCGCGGCATGGAATCGCGCCGCCGTCTGCGCGACGAGCGCCTGCGCAGCGCGGCGCTGGAAACACAGCTGGTGCAGTCGCAGCTGCAGGCGCTGCGCATGCAGCTGCAGCCGCACTTCCTGTTCAACACGCTCAACGCGATCTCGGCGCTGGCGCTGTCCGATCCGGCGCAGGCACGGCTGATGATCGCGCGGCTGGCCGATTTCCTGCGCCTGACGCTGGAAGAGCGTCACGCGCAGCAGGTGCCGCTGACGCGCGAGCTGCAGTTCCTGGAGTGTTACCTGGCAATCCAGCAGGTGCGCTTTCAGGACCGCCTGGGCGTGCAGTGGGAGGTGCACGCGGACACCCAGGACGCGGCGGTGCCGCACCTGATCCTGCAGCCGCTGGTGGAGAACGCGCTGCGCCATGGCCTGCTGGCCAAGGCCGACTATGGCCGCCTGTGCATCGCCGCGCAGCGCGTGGGCGACGAGCTGTATCTGTCGGTGGACGACGACGGCCTCGGCCTGCCGCCCGATGGTGCCCGCGAGGGCATCGGCCTGGGCAACACGCGGGCGCGCCTGCGCATGCTGTTCGGCGACGCCGCCCGGCTCGAGCTGCGGCCCCGTCTGGGCGGCGGTACCTGCGCCGAAGTGCGCCTGCCGTTCGTGACGGGGGCCGCATGAGCGCCGTGCGTCTGCGCGCGCTGCTGGTGGACGACGAGATCCTCGCCCGGCTTGCCGTGCGCCAGGCGCTGGCTGTGCACGACGACGTGGAGATCGTCGGCGAATGCGGCAACGCGGCCGAAGCGATGCAGGCGGTGCAGGCGCTGCGGCCGGACCTGCTGTTCCTGGACATCCAGATGCCCGGCCTGGATGGCTTCGGCCTGCTGGAACACCTGGCGGACCGGCACGCACCGATGGTGGTGTTCACCACCGCGTTCGCCGAGCACGCGCTGCAGGCGTTCGATGCCGAGGCACTGGATTACCTGCTCAAGCCGTTCGACCAGGCGCGCTTCGACCAGGCGCTGGCGCGGGTGCGACATCACTGGCAGGGTCTGCGCTCGGGCGTGACGTCAGCGGCTGAGAACGGCACGGAGCACGCGCAGCGCATCAGCGTGCGGCGCGGCGAGCACCTGTGCGTGATCGCCACGGCCGACATCGACTGGATCGGCGCGGACGGCAACTACGTGCACATCCACGCAGGCGGCACGCGTTACCTGCATCGCGAGCCATTGCAGCACCTGCTGGGCCGGCTCGACCCGGCGCGCTTCCTGCGCATCCACCGCGGCGTGGCGGTGAACGTGGAGCGCGTCGCCGAGGTGCATCCGCTGTTCCAGGGCAATGCCGAGGTGGTGCTGCGCGACGGTACGCGGCTCGGGCTGAGCCGGCGCTTCCGCGCTGCGGCGGCCGCGGCGCTGGGGCTGGGCTGACGCCCGCGCGACGGCGACGACCGTTCGTCACACGGCAGCCACCGCCCATCCCGCAAGCGATGCGATGACGGCGGGCGCACTGCAGGCTGCGTGTCGGGCGATCCCGCCTGTCGATCGCGAGCCACCATGTCCCCCACCTCTTCGCGCCTTGCCGCCCTTGCCGCCTCCCTGCTGCTGACCGCCGCCGTCCACGCCGCCGAATCGCACACCGGCGAACTGGTCGGCCCCGGTACGATCTCCACCGGTCTGCAGGAGACCTCGGTCGCGCTGACGCCGGACGGCGACACGCTGTACTTCATGCGCTCGGACTTCAGCGAGTCGGACGACACCATCGTGGTTTCGCATCGACGCGGCGGGCACTGGAGCGCGCCGGAAGTCGCGCCGTTCTCCGGCCGCTGGCACGACTCCGAGCCGACCTTGTCGCCGGACGGGCAGCGGCTGTACTTCGTCTCCAACCGCCCACCGCACGCGGGCGGCGCACCGGTGACCGCATCGATGGGCGGCCACAGTTTCGCCGGTACCAACCTCTGGTGCGTGGCCCGCCAGGCCGATGGCCGCTGGGGCGAACCGGTGCACGTGGACGGCGCGCTGAACGACGGCGCGATGATCTACAACCCCTCGGTCGCGGCCAACGGCGACATCTATTTCTCCGCGCATCGCGCGGATTCCGGCGTGGCCTATCAGATCTACGTGGTGCATCCACGCAAGGACGGCTATTCGGCGCCCGAGCGCCAGGAGCTTGGCGAGCCTGCGCGCAACCGGATGGATCCGGCGATCGATCCGCGTGGCCGCTTCCTCATCTATGCCGGCGACGAAGGCGATTCGCTGGGCCGGGCCGATCTCTACATCGCGTTCCGCCAGCGCGACGGTCGCTGGGGCAAGCCCGAGCGCCTGCCGGGCGACGTCAACAGCAGCGCGCTGGAGAACGCGCCCTCGCTCGGCCCGCACTTCGGCGAGCTGTACGTCGCCAGCAACCGGCGCGACCCGGTGAGCTTCCCCAAGCCGGGCGACGACATGGCCTCGCTGCAGCGCCGGCTGCACAGCCCGCTGAACGGCTCGCGCAACCTCTGGCGCTTCGACATCGCCGACGTGCTGCGCGCACACGGAATCGAACGCTGATCCCTTCCCGTTTCTGGAATCCCCGCCATGCATCTCAAGAACATCCTGTCCCTGCTCGCGCTGACACTGCCGGCAGCAGCCTCCGCCAGCGCGGCGAGCGCGCTGACCCCGACATTCACCCGCAACACCACCTTCGGCACGATGTTCTCGCGAGCCACTGACGTGCGCGTACCAGGCTTCGATGAGGCCGTGCGACGGGTCAGCGGTACGGCGACATACGCTGTCATCGATGTGTCGTCCGCGCGGCCGCGCCTGCGCATCGACTACCGCTACGACGGCCGGCCGCCAGGTAGCGGCATGGTGGAGTTCCACGACGCCGGCGCCACCAGTTGCTTCAACGGCGCCTGCACGCCGAACACCGACGCCAGCGGGCTGACCTACAACCCGCGCCTGTGGGGCACGCCTCCAGGCGCGCTGCGTGTCGGCCAACGCTGGACGGTGGATATCGCCGACCCCTGGGAACTGGGCCCGAGCGGACGACAGATTGTCACCGTGACCGCCTACGACCCGCTCAGCCGCACCGTCACGTTGCAACGGGAAGGCGTCGGCCGCGGCGGCTGGTTCGGCCAACCGGGGACGCTCGCGCTCACCCGTGATGGCAAGACCCAGGCGCTGACCTATCAGCCCGGGCGCACGCGCTGGTATGGCGTGACGACGTTCCGCGATGGCCTCGTGCTCAGCGACGAGCTGATGAGCGAGCGCAGCGTGCTGGTCGAGTTGCCGAACGGAAAGCGGGTGAGCGGCGTGGAGCGGCAGTACATCCTGCTCGATGCCACCCCGGTGCGCCGGCCCATGCCCGGCTAGCGCTGCACCATCAGGGCGAACCAGCCCCAGCCACGCACGCGCTCGGCGATCAGCTTGGCGCTGGTGAGCATGGGCACCGCCAGCAACGCGCCGGGAATGCCCCACAGGAAACCCCACAGCAGCAGCCAGATCAGGATCGCCACCGGGCTCACGCGCATACGCCGGCCCAGGATCATCGGCGTGATCATGTTGCCTTCCACCACGGTGATGCAGGCGAACAGCACCGCCGGCAGCACGGCCTGGCCTAGCTCGCGGAAATTCATCAGGCCGACCAGCAGCAAAATGGTGGTGGTGGTGATCGCACCCACGTAAGGAATGAAGTTGGCGATCATCGCGATGCTGCCCCACAGCAGCGGATCGGGCACGTGCAGCAGCCACAGCATGCCGGCCGTGATGGTGCCCAGCGTTATGTTGATCAGCGCGGTGGTGAGGATGTAGTGCGACACCTCGGTCTGGATGCTGCGCACGATCGCCACGGCGTGCTTCTTGTGGCGGAAGTTCGGCACGATCTCCACCAGCCGGCGCAGCAGGTCGTCACCGTAGATCAGGAAGAAGAACACCAGCAGCACCACCGTGAGCACCGCGGCCAGCACCTTCGGCGCGGCGGCGAGCACGTCCCACGCGGTAATCGCCACCGCCGCCTGACGCGGCGGCTGCACCCGCACCGCGGCCTGGCCGCCGACCAGGCTCTGGGTGGCACGGCTGGCTGCCTCCAGCGGCTGGGTGATGCCCTTGAGCTTGGGTACGAAGTTGCGTAGCGCCGTGGGCGCGTCGTGGAACCAGCCCAGCGCCGGCTGCGCCAGTGCGGCAGTGCCTGCGCCGATGCCACCCATCAGCGCCAGCATCAGCACGCTGGCGCTGAACCACCGCGGCAGGCGCAGGCGCGTGCCCAGCGCCACGATCGGGTTGAGCGCAACGCCCAGAAATGCCGCCAGCACCAGCGGAATCAGCATCACTTTGATCAGGGTGATGGTGTACAGCACCGCCAGCAGCAGCAGCGCGCTGAGCACCAGGCGGATCGCCTTGATGTGGCGACGCACGCCGCGCGCGGTACGCAGGCCACGGCGGCGCGGTGTCGGCTCGACCGTCAGCACTGACGAAGGCGGCGCGATCGAAGGGGATGACGCGGCGGGCGCGGGCGCCTCGTCGGCGTCCGCCGCCGGAGCAGGCAGCGGGTCGAGCGTGCTCATGGGGCGTCCGCAGGCTCCGGCGGTGGTTCGCCCGTCAGCCCGGCGAACAGCCCGCTGTCCGAGGCCAGGCGCACCCCGTAGCCGACGAGCTCGAGCATGCCGCCGCCGAGCAGCCCGCTCACGCCCGGCACGCGCAGTGGATGGAAGTCCATCTGCGCCATTGCCAATCCTGCGCCGGCGGCAACCCCCACGCTGGTCAGCGGGTAGCGACGCACCCGGCCCACCAGCGCTGCGGCCGGAACGCCCACGCCGGCGCGCGCGGCGCGGACCTCGGCTTGGGCGAGGCGAACCTGGGCAAGCTGGCGGGTAATCTTCATGGCGAAGCGTTCCGGTTCGGGTCGGCCGCCTCGGCGGAGGCCGGGTCGTCGATGCGGCGGGCGCTGTCGGCGACATCGCGCATCATCGCACCGAACTCGCCGCGCGTCGCCGGCAGACTGAGCCAATGCAGGCCACGGCGGAACAGGCCGATCGCCACCGCCAGCAGCACTCCCTGCAACAGCGCCAGCACCGCCAGCGACCACAGCCAGGAACCGAACCACTTGGCTAGCGCCACGCCGATCAGCGCCAGCACGGTGAGGCCGAAGCCCACGCCCACCACGGTGGCCGCGAGCGCGGCGGCGAACAGCATGGTCACTGCGCCACGCGCCAGCGACAGCTCGGCGCGGAACAGGCGCCACTGGGCGCCGAAAAGATGCTTCAGCGCGCGGCCGAGCTGGCGCAGTTCGTCCAGCAGACGCGATGACGCGGCGCCCGCAGCCGCCGCGTCCTCTGCCGGCTGCGCGCGCGGCGTCTCATCCATGCGGCGTGCCCCCGTTCAGCCAGATAGGCCTCAACGGCGCAGCAGCCGACCGAGCAGCCAGCCGGCACCCAGCGCGATGGCGACGGACTGCAGCGGCTTCTCGCGCACGTAGTCGCGCGCCTGGTCCATCCAGTCCTCGGCGCGATCGACCGCCTGGTCGTAGGCCTCGCGCCCGCGCTCGCTGTATTCGGCGGCCTTCTCGGTGGCCCGAGTGGCGGCCCCGGCGGCCTTGTCGGTGGCGTGGTGGAGCCCTTCCTCGACGCGATCGGCGGCGCGATCGACCGCTTCCTTGGTGCCGGCCACAGCGTGCGAGGTGGCCTGTTTGACGCGCTCGGCGCCCTCTTCGATGCGATCGGCGGCGGTGCGGTCGACGGGCGAATTGCTGGCGATCTCGACAGACTTGGTCATCTCGATACTCCACAGGATCAATGGGGCGGGACACAAACCGGCCGTACGCGGCCGGCGGGGAAGCTACTTGGCGGCGCGACGGAAGAACGCGATGACCGCGAGCACCAGGAAGACCACGAACAGGACCTTCGCGATACCCGCCGCGGTGCCGGCAATGCCGCCAAAACCGAACACGGCGGCAATGATGGCAATAACCAGGAAAACCAGAGCGTAATGCAGCATGGCGGCATCCTCGTGGGGGAACGGTGGAACCGGCCGGGGGGAGACCGGCGCCCATTCATTCACCCACACGGTGCGCCTTGCCGACGTGAAGAGCCGCCCCGGCGTGCGCGACGGCGGCGATCCGCCGCCGCATGAGGCCGCGATTAGGGCGCGCGGTAGGTGACCCGATAGACCGCCCCGGCCAGGTCATCGCTGATCAGCAGGCTGCCGTCAGGCAGCATTTGCACGTCGGCGGGCCGGCCCCAGGCCTTCTCATCGCGCATGAAGCCGGTGACCAGCGGCTCGTACGACACCACTTGGCTGCCCTTCAGCCGCACTGTCATCACCCGGTAGCCAGACTTCTTCGTGCGGTTCCACGAGCCATGCTCGGCGATGATCGCTGCGCCCCGGTACGCGGCGGGAAACTGCTTGCCGGTGTAGAAGCGCATGCCCAGCGACGCCACGTGCGGGCCGAGCTTGAGCGCGGGCGTGCGGTAGTCGCTGCAGCGCTTACCCTTGCCGAACTCCGGATCGAGCGTGTCGCCCTGGTGGCAGTACGGAAAGCCGAAGTGCTGGCCGGTGCGGGTGACTTCGTTCAGCGTGTCGCTGGGCAGGTCGTCGCCCATCAGGTCGCGGCCGTTGGAGGTGAACCACAGGCGGTCGGTGCCCGGCTGCCAGTCGAAGCCGACCGAGTTGCGGATGCCGTAGGCGACATCTTCCAGGCCGCTGCCGTCGGCGTTCATGCGGGTGATCTTGGCGTAGGCCTTGCCGCGGTCGCAGACGTTGCACGGCGCGCCAATGGGTACGTAGAGCTTGCCGTCCGGGCCGAACGCGATGAACTTCCAGCCGTGGTGCGTCTCGGTGGGAAACGAGCCGTTGACCACCACCGGCGCCGGCGGGTCGTCGAGGTGGTTCTCGATGTCGCGCAGCACCAGGATCTTGCTCACTGCCGACACGTACAGATCGCCGTCCTTGAACGCCACACCCACCGGCAGTTGCAGGCCGCTGGCGATCACCCGCACCCGCTCGGCCACGCCGTCGCCGTTGGCGTCGGTGAGCGCGTAGACCTTGCCGGCGTCGTTGGATCCGACGAACAACGTACCCTTAGCGCCGACCGCCAGTTCGCGGGCGTTCGGCACCTGGTCGGAATAGACGGCGATGTGAAAACCCTTGGGCAGGGTGAGCTGGTCCAGTTGCGGCGCGGCCACCACGGGCAGCGCCAGGCACATCAGGAGGGCGGCGAGCAGACGCATCGTGAGGCTCCTCGGCAGGGGGATAGGCGCCCAACATAGCGCGCCCGCGCCGCAGCGTGCAGCCCATGGGCGCATTCGGCCGCGCGTCGCGCTCTGATACCGTTACGCCCTCATCCGAGGGGACCCCATGAGCGAATTGCAGGACCTCACCACGCTGGTGCGGGCGGCCACGCCGCTGCTGGTGATCGAGACCGTGGACGAACAGCGCGTGATCGACTGCTTTCGCCACGTCATCGCGCAATCGCTGCGCCCGCTGTGGCGCTGGACGCTGACCGGCGGCCTGAGCCGGCTCGACTTCGCACAGCACGACGACCCGGTGGCGCCCGATGCCACCGCCACGCTGGAAATGATCCGCAGCGCGGCGGAGGCGGGCATCTTCATCCTGTTCGACTTCCACCCCTTCGTGCGCTACGCGATGAGCCTGCGCATGCTGCGCGAGATCGTGCAGCGGCAGCGCTCGGCCCCGCACACCGTGGTGCTGGTGGGGGCGAAAGTGGAGCTGCCGGAAGAGCTCGAAGCGCTGGCCCTGCGCGTGCCGCTGGCACTGCCCGACATCAAGGAACTGGCCGGGATCATGCGCGGCGAGGCGGTGGCCTGGCAGCGCGAACAGGGCCGCCGGGTGGAGGTGGACGGCGAGGCGGCGCGCACCATCGTGCGCAACCTGGTGGGGCTGTCGGCGCCGGACGCGCGGCGCATCGTGCGCAAGCTGATCTACAACGACGGTGCGCTCGGCCAGCACGATCTGCCGGAACTGATGCAGTCGAAGTTCGAGCTGCTCAACCGCTCCGGCCTGCTGCATTTCGAGTACGCCACTGCCAGCTTTGCCGACATCGCCGGCGTGCAGCGCGTGCGCGAGTGGGTGCACCGGCGGCGCGCGGTGTTCCTCTCGCCCGAGGCCGCGCCGATGCTCGACCCGCCCAAGGGCGTGCTGCTGCTGGGCGTACAGGGTTGCGGCAAGAGCCTGGCGGCCAAGGCGATCGCCGGTGGCTTCGGCGTGCCGCTGGTGCGGCTGGATTTCGGCACGCTGTACAACAAGTACCAGGGCGAAACGGAAAAGAACCTGCGCGAGGCGCTGGCCAGCACCGAGCTGCTGAGCCCCTGCGTGCTGTGGATCGACGAGATCGAGAAGGGCCTGGCCAGCGGCGGTGGCGAGGACGGCGGCGTGTCGCGCCGCGTGCTCGGTTACCTGCTCACCTGGATGGCCGAACGCAAGGCCAAGGTGTTCGTGGTGGCCACCGCCAACGCGGTGCACGAGCTGCCCGCCGAACTGCTGCGCAAGGGCCGCTTCGACGAGATCTTCTTCGTCGACCTGCCCACCGCGCCGGTGCGCGCGCAGATCTTCCAGCTGCACCTGGAGCGCCGGAAATTGCCGCCGACGAACTTCGACCTGCCCGCCCTGGCTGCGGCCAGCGAAGGCTTTTCCGGCGCCGAGATCGAGCAGGCCATCGTCAGTGCGTTGTACGACGCGGTGGGCGCCGGCGCGCCGCCGGACCAGACGCACCTGCTCGCCGCACTGGCGCAGACGCGCCCGCTGTCGGTGCTGATGCGCGAGCAGGTCGATGCGCTGCGTGCCTGGGCGCAGGGCCGCTGCGTGCCGGCCGACTGAGCCGGCCGGGCCAGCCCACGCCCACGCTGCCGTCACCTGCACGCTGCGACGCTCCGGCGCGGTTCGGCGACACCTGACCCGCGCGCCGGACAGTCCCACAGCGAACTGAACGGGGAGAAGGCACGTGGCCGACGCACGCCGCTGGAAGCGACGCGTGATCTGGATAGTCGCCGGCGCGCTGGGCGCGGCGCTGGCCGGCCTGCTCGCGCTCAATCTGTGGCCGAAGGAGCAGGCGCTGCAGTACCGACTGGCGCCGGTCAGCGCGGTGCACAGCGAGGCGTTTCGGCGCGAGGTGGGGACCCTGCTCGGCCCGCCGATCATCGGCGGCAATACGGTCAGCGACTACCAGAACGGCGCGGAGATCTTCCCGGCGATGCTGGCGGCGATCCGCCAGGCCCAGCGCAGCGTGAACCTGGAAACCTACATCTACTGGTCGGGGAATATCTCCAAGGAGTTCATCGCCGCGCTGACCGAACGCGCCCGCGCCGGGGTGAAGGTGCGCGTGCTGGCCGACTGGGCCGGCTCCACCCGCATGGAGTCCTCCGCGGTGGAGGCGTTGCGCGACGGCGGCGTGCGCTTCGAGTACTTCCACCCGCTCAAGTGGTACAGCCTGGACCGCATCAACAACCGCACCCACCGCAAGCTGCTGATCGTGGACGGGCGCATTGCATTCAACGGTGGCGTCGGCATTGCCGACGCGTGGGACGGCCACGGCGACAACCCCACCCACTGGCGCGACATGCAGTTTCGCGTCGAAGGGCCGGCCGCCCAGCAGATGCAGGCGATCTTCGAGGACAACTGGCTCACCACCACCGGCGAAGCCCTGCTGGGCGAGGATTACTACCCGCCGGTGCGCGCGGCCGGCGACCTGCCGGTGCAGGCGTTCGCCAGTTCGCCCGAAGGCGGCAGCCGCAACATGCAGCTGATGTACCTGATGGCCATCAACGGCGCGCGAGAGAGTATCGACCTGGAGGCGGCCTACTTCGTGCCCGACGAGCTCACTCTCGACGCGCTGCGCCGCGCGCTGAAACGCGGCGTGCGCATCCGCCTGCTGGTGCCCGGCCCGTACGTGGACAGCGACGTGGTGGCGAACGCTTCACAGGCGCAGTGGGGGCCGATGCTGGCTGCCGGGGCGCAGATCTATCGCTGGCAACCGTCGCTGCTGCACAACAAGCTGATGGTGGTGGACCACTACCTCACGATGGCCGGCTCGGCCAACTTCGACAACCGCTCGTTCCAGCTCAACGACGAGGCCAACATCAACATCTACGACGCGGACTTCGCCGCCCACATGACCGCCGTGATCGACGCTGACCTGCGCCACGCCAGGCCGCTGGGCTATGCGCAGTGGCAGCAGCGGCCGTGGCGACAGCGGCTGATGGACTGGCTCGCCGCGCAGACTGCCTCGCAGCTCTAGCGCATGCGCGCCGGCGCGAGCCAAGCCGCTTCGATGACATCGGCCGCGCGCGCGGCGCCGTCGTCGCAGCGCATTCGCTCGGCGCAGGCAGCGGCCCGTGCCGCATACGACGGCTGCAGCAGGCGCCGCAGGCGCACCGCCGCCGGCTCGGCGCGGTAACGCGACACGGGCAGGGTTTCGGCTACGCCGAGGCGCTCCAGCCGCGCGGCGTTGTCCGGTTGGTCGAAGCCGTGCGGTACCACCAGCACCGGCACGCCGGCGCGCAGCGCTTCGGCGCTGGTACCGATGCCGCCGTGATGCACCACCACCGCCGCGCGGGGAAACAGCGCCGCGTGGGGCGCGTAGTCCACGCAATGGATCGTCTCGGGCAAGGTCGGCGGCAGGCGCGCACGCATCGCCGGCGAGCCGGTGAACAGCACCGCGCGCTGCCCGAGCGACAGCGCCGCGCGCAGGCTCTCGCGCAGAAACGCTCCGCCCGCGTGCACCGCGGTGGAGCCCAGCGAGAACACCAGCGGTGGCGAGCCGGCATCGAGAAACGCCTGCAGCGCCGGGTCCGGGTGTTCGGGCTGGGCGTAGCGGGCGAAGCCGCACACGTGCACGTTCGGCGGCCAGTCCGGCTGCGGCGCGCCGAGCAGCTCGGAGTAGAGCGCGAGCACGCCGCCGGGAGCATGTTGCCCGCGATGGAACGGATCGCCCCGCGGTGACTCCGGCGCCAGCCCCAGTTCACGGCGGAACTGGCGCACCGGTTCGGTCCAGCCGTGCGTGACGCGACGGGCCAGCCATTGCAGCGTGCGGGCGGCGAGCAGTGAAGCGCGCACCGGAACGTCGACCGCGGCCAGCCCGGTCGCCGGCATGTCGTGCACCGACAAGAAGCTTGCCGGCGCCAGCAGTGCCGAGCGCCACTGCAACCGGCCGGCGGCCTCGAACGTCTCGCCCAGGATCTGGCCGGCAAAGGCGAGCGTGCTGGTGACCAGCAGATCCGCCGTCGTGCACAACGGCAGCAACCGCTGATAGCTGGCCCGAACGTCGGCCGCCGCGAAATCGCGCACCACGAAGGCCGGACCGTGCCACGGATGGAATGCGCGCGCGGTGAATGCTTCACGGTCGTCCGGCTCGGGCATGCCGCTGGCGTCGTGGAAGGCCAAGCCGGCCTGCACCACCATGTCGTGATGCGCCGCGTGCGTGGCCACGGTCACGCGGTGCCCGCGTCGTCGCAACACCTGGCCCACCGCCAGAAACGGAAACAGGTCGCCGAGCGAGCCGACGGTGGCGATCACGATGTGTTTCATCGGCCCATTAGACTACGCGCGCCCGCAGCCGGAGGGGCCCGATGAAGCGATCCACCCACCTGCTTGCATTGGTGCTGCTACCGGCGCTGCACGGCTGCGGTGAACCCCGCGCCGATACCTCGTCGCCCGCGACCTCATTCACCAGCCTGAGGGCGATGTACGCGGCACTGCCTGCCGGGCGCGACGAACTGCGCTGGGCAGTCGAGGTGGTGGCGTCGGATGAGCTCAATGACCGGGTACGGCGCGCTGCCTTCGGCGAGAAGGGCGGCATCGGCGATCCGGGTCGCTCGGCAATGGACGGCCGCACCGCATCCGAGATCGTCGCGCTGGCGCGCAAGCGCTGCGCCGGCGAAGATCGTGGGTATCCGATCTGTCGCGACCCTTTTCTCGTTCACCCGCCGCGCTGATGCACGCCCCGCCTCTTCCGAGCCACATGACGCCCGTACTCGCTCCGTTCCACCTCGCCTTCCCGGTCACCTCGCTGGCCCGTGCGCGCGCCTTCTACGGCGAGCTGCTCGGTTGCCCGGAAGGGCGCAGCAGCGAGGAGTGGGTCGACTTCGATTTCCACGGCCACCAGATCGTCGCCCACCTGGCGCCAGAGGAAGTGCGCGCGGCCGCCGCGCACGACGTGGATGGCGACGCGGTGCCGGTGCGTCACTTCGGCCTGGTGCTGCCGATGGACGACTGGCGGGCGCTGGCCGACCGGCTTCGCGCCGCGGGGGTGCGTTTCGTGATCGAGCCGCACGTACGCTTCGTCGGCCAGAGCGGCGAGCAGGCCACGATGTTCCTGCGCGATCCGTGCGGCAACGCGCTGGAGTTCAAGGCCTTCGCCGATCCGTCGCGACTGTTCGCGAAGTAGGCCGCGGTGGAAGCCGAAGATCTCAAGCGTCTGGTGACCGTGCGCATGCCCTACGGCAAGTACCAGGGGCGGCTGATCGGCGATCTGCCTGGCGCGTACCTGGCGTGGTTCGCGCGCAAGGGCTTCCCATCGGGTCAGCTCGGCCGCCTGTTGGCGCTGTCGCTGGAGCTGGACCACAACGGCCTGCGCGGCCTGCTCGATCCGCTGCGCTGAATCGGCACGCGCGGTGCGGCAGCACTGCGCGTATGCTGCGGAGCCCCGCGCTCCCCTGTGCTGCCCAGGCTTTCATGGACTCCTTGTCGTCGCGATTCGAAGCGGCTGCCGATGCGTTGGCCACGGCTGGGTGGTGCGTGCTGCCGCGCCTGCTGCCAGAAGAAGAAACCGCCGCGCTCGCCCACGAGTGCGCGGCGATGCACGCGGCGCGACGCATGACTCCCGCGCGCGTCGGCGGCGAGCGCACCGCCACGCCGCTGCGCAACGACCACACTCGCTGGTTCGAGATGAACGCGCTGAGCGAGGCGCAGCTACCGCTGGTGGAAGCGCTGGAGACCTTGCGCACCACGCTCAACCGCAGCCTGATGCTCGGCCTGGTGGAGAGCGAGGCGCACTACGCGGTCTACGCGCCGGGCGCTCGCTACGCGCGCCATCTCGACCGCCTACGCCACAGCGATGCGCGGACGGTGTCGGCGGTTTACTACCTCAACGAGGCGTGGGATCCAGCCGACGGCGGCGCGCTGCGCCTGTACCTGGACGATGGCCGCGTGCACGACGTGCTGCCGCAGGCCGGCACGCTGGTGCTGTTCCTGTCCGACCGCTTCGAGCACGAGGTGCTGCCGGCCACGCGCGAGCGCATGAGCGTGGCCTGCTGGATGCGCCGGCGCGAGCCCAACGCCCTGCCCTGAGCGGCGCTCAGCGCGCCGCAGCGATCGCGTTGAACCGTGCGGCGATGTAGTCGTCGGTGAAGCTGGTCATGTCCCAGCCGCGGATGAAGCCGCAGTGGCCGCCGTAACGGGCGATATCCAGCTCGATGTTTGGCGGCAGGCGCAGCTGCTCGAACGCGTTCACCGGAATCACCGGATCGTCCCGCGCAGTCATGATGGTGGCGGGAATCTGCATCGCCTGCAGCGCATCGCCGGCCACCGAATAGCCGTCCAGATACGCTTCAAGTGAATCGAAATCGGTATGGCGCAGCACCAGCGCCTCGGTCAGTCCACGAAGGTTCTGCTTCAGCTCGGCCAGCTCGAAATAGGTGTGCTGCGGAAACGCCGCCTGCTTGGTGCGCAGCGAGTGGCGCCACTTCTGCATGAAGTAGGCCTGGTAGAACCACGGCGCCTGCTTCTCCAGCGAGAACAAGCCTTCGGCCGGATCGATGATCGGACACACCGCCAGCGCGTAGGCCAGCGGAATGCCCCACTGCGGTGCGACCAGACCGGCGCGCAGGGCGAAGTTGCCGCCCAGCGAGAAGCCCGCCAGCGCCATCGGCCGCGTCGGCCAGCGCTCGGCGATCTCGCCCAGCGCGTGCACCACCTCGTCGATGCGGCAGGAATGGAACAGCGCCTCGTTGAGGTGATGACTGTCGCCGTGGTCGCGGAAGTTGAGCCGGAACACGTCCCAACCGTCGGCCAGCAGGCGGCTGCCGGTCTGCAGCACGTAGGTGGAGTCGAGGCTGCCCTCCCAACCGTGAAACAGCACCGCCAGCCCACGCGAGGGCGCGCCGCGGCGCTGGGCGGTATAGGCACCGCTCAGGCGCACGTCGCCGCCGCCGCTCACCATTACGTGCTCGGCACCATCGAGCACGGTGCGGGCGCGCTTGGGCAGCAATAGGCGACGCACGCCGCTGGAGGAGAGCATGGTCTGGATGTGGCCGCTGCGCAGGGGCCACGGCGGCTGGAAGTCGCGTCCTTGCGGCAGGGTCATGCGGCGGCCTTGTCTGGAACGGCATCTTCCAGCGCGGCAGCGATGCGTTCGCGCGACAGCTCGGCCATGCGTCGGCGGGCGTCGGGGGTGGACGGCACCGGATCGAGGAAATGCACCTCGGCATCCAGCGGCGCGCTGCCGAGCAGGCGCAGAAAGTTCGCCATGAAGCTCTCGTGCTCGCGAAAACCCGCGTCGATCACGCGGCGCCCGTGGCGGGCGAAGCGCAGCGCCACCGGCTGCACCGGCACGTTGGCGTCCAGCGCGGCCTGAAAGATGCGCGCGTGGAACACCTTCAACACACCGTTGTAGCCGCTGCCGCCTTCCGGAAACACGGCCACCGAGCGGCCGCTGCGCAGGCGCTCCACCATCACCGCCATCACCGAAGCCAGCGAATGGTTGGAACCGCGGCGATGGAAGATGGTGCCTCCGGTAGCGGCCATCCAGCCGACCAGCGGCCAGCGGGCAATCTCGGCCTTGGCCACGAAGCAGGCGGCGCGCTGGCTGTGCAGCAGCTCGATGTCGATCCACGAGGTGTGATTGGCGACGAACAGCACCGGGTCGGGCAGCGGCTTGCCGATCAGCACCGAGCGCAGGCCGAAGATGCGCATCAGCAGGCGCGACCACCAGTTGATCATGCGGTGGGCGAACGGCACGCGGCCGTTCTTCATCACGCGATGCTGGTTCCAGCTGAGGATCAGCGAGCACAACAGGATGCCCAGCACGATGTGCCCCAGCAGCAGCGGCACGCGCCACAGGTAGCGGATCGGCTGCCAGGGCGCGCGTTCGGGGGCGGTGACGGTATCCATGCTCATCAGCCGGTTAGTTTAGCGTTAGTTGGCAGCCGCGACATGCAACCCATGGCAGGGGTGGCTGCGCCCCGGTTCAGCCGGACAACTGGCCCAGCGGCAGCGAGGGCGAGCGCTTCACCGTGCGCAGCACGAAGCTGGAGTTGACGTCGGCCACGCCCGAGGCGTTGAGCAGGCGGTCCAGCAGGAAGCGCGAGAAATGCTCCAGGTCGGCCACGTAGACGTGCATGAGGTAGTCCATGTCGCCGGTAAGCGCGTGGCAAGCCACCACCTCCTCCCATTCGCCCACGTGCGCCACGAAGCGCTCGATCGCCGCCGCTTCGTGCTTGGCCAGCTGCACCCGCACGAACGCCTGCAGCCCCAGCCCCACCGCCTGCGGATCGACCTGCGCCGCGTAGCCACTGATCACCCCTTCCGCCTCCAGCCGCTGCACCCGGCGCAGGCACGCCGACGGCGACAGGCTGACCCGTTCGGCCAGCTCCGCGTTGGTGACGCGGCCATGCGCCTGCAGCTCGGCGAGCAGGCGCAAATCGGTACGATCGAGGGTGGCCATGCACGATTCTTCTTCAAGAAGAGGTATTCTTCGAATATTATTTCCATAATCCCGCTAAATCCAGCAATAAAACAAGCCTGATGCGCCACCTTCGCCGTATGCTGGTAGGCGTCGCCCTAGCGCACTGGAGAGCCCGCCATGGAAAACGCCACGCCTCGCCGCGTCGAGCACCAGCAGACCGACCGCGGCTACGTGCCGGTGTACGCCACCGGCGTCGTGGAGCAGCCCTGGGACAGCTACAGCGCCACCGACCACGAGGTGTGGAACACGCTGTACGCCCGCCAGTGCGAGTTGCTGCCCGGCCGCGCCTGCCAGGAGTTCCTCGATGGCCTGCAGCGCTTCGGCATGGGCGGCCACGGTATTCCGAAGTTTTCCGAGCTCAACGAAGTGCTCACCGCCGCCACCGGCTGGCAGATCGTGGCGGTGGAAGGTCTGCTGCCGGACGAGGTGTTCTTCGACCACCTGGCCAACCGCCGCTTTCCGGTGAGCTGGTGGATCCGCAAGCCGGACCAGCTCGACTACCTCAGCGAACCGGACCTGTTCCACGACCTGTTCGGCCACGTACCGCTGCTGCTCAACCCGGTATTCGCCGACTACATGCAGGCCTACGGCCGCGGCGGCATGAAGGCGTTCGGCATCGGCCCCGAGGCGTTGATGAACCTCACGCGGCTGTACTGGTACACGGTGGAATTCGGGCTGATCAACACGCCGGACGGTTTGCGCATCTACGGCGCCGGCATCGTCAGCTCCAAGGGCGAGTCGATCTACTGTCTGGACTCGGCCGCGCCGAACCGCATCGGCTTCGGCCTCGAGCGCGTGATGAGCACGCGCTACCGCATCGACACCTACCAGCAGACCTACTTCGTAATCGAGAGCTTCGCGCAGCTGTTCGACGCCACGCGGCCGGATTTCACCCCGATCTACCAGCGCCTCGCTGCGAGCGCGCCGCATGCCGCGGGCGACGTGCTCGACAGCGACCGCGTGTTCAACGTGGGCACCCGCGAGGGCTGGGCGACCAACGCCGACACCTGACTCCCCTAGGGGACAGTCTCACCGGTAGGAGCTCACACTATAAGCGACCTGCGGAAGGCTCCGGGCCGGAAAAAGCAGCCCCCGCCATGCGCTGCCGCGGCGACTGGATTCACCGCCCGTGCGCATCTACCCACGGCTTGACGATGCCGATCCACAGCTCGTAACCGCTGCGGTTCATGTGCAGGCCGTCGTCGCGGAACCATTTCGGCTGCGGTTGGCCATCCTCGCCGAGCATCGGGGTGACCACGTCCAGGTAGGCCACCCCCTTCTGCGTGGCGGCCCAGTCGCGGATCTTCGCGTTGGCCGCGCGGATCTGCGGCAGCAGCGCCTTCCGAGCCATGCTCGGCTTGATCGCGATGAAGGCGATCGGCACGCCCGGATCAACCGCGCGCGCCTTGCGCACGAAATCCTGGAATTCCTTCAGCACGAAGCCCGGGCTGTCGCCAGCGGCGATGTCGTTGTCGCCGGCGTACATCACGATGGCGCTGGGCCGGTACGGCGCCACGATGCGGTCGGCGAAGTGGGTAGCGTCGTTGATTTCCGAACCGCCGAAGCCGCGGTTGATCGTGCGCACTTCGGGGAAGTCGCTGGCCAGCGTGGTCCAGAAGCGGATCGACGAGCTGCCGATGAACAGCACCGCGCCGGGCGCCGGCGGCTGCGCACGGTCGGCGGCCTCGAAGGCGGCAATGTCCTTGCGCCAGATGGTGTGGTCGTTCGCAGCATCGCGCTCGTGCGCCATGGCCAGCGCGGGCAACAGGGCGATCAGCGACAGTAGTATCCAGCGAGTCATGGCGGCCTCTCGGGGCAACGGGCGGGAAGAACGAACCCTACCGCGCGCGCGGCAGTTCCGACACCCGCAGCACAAGGGCGATGCGCCGCCCATCCCATCGATAGACGAGGTGCTCGGACTGCACGCACGGCGCGAGCAGATCCGGGTAGAACACCGCCGCACATTCGCCGCCGGCATGACGCACGCTGTCGTAGACGATGCCGTTGGAGCCGGCCGAGCGCAGCGTGCGCGCCAGCGCGACGCTGGCAGTGTAGTCGGTCGGGTCGTGCATCGCCGGCCACCCGCCGCGCAGATCATGAAGGCGACCGGTGATGCTGGTGCGGTAGCAGCGCATCGGCAGGTCGCACGGCGGCTCGGCCGTGGCCGCGAGGACGCGCTCGCGGTGGTAGACCGTCTCCTCCACGGCCGTGGTCACGCTGTGCCCGGCGTAGAACACGCCCCAGCTGCCGTCGGAAAAACGGCTGCCTTCCGGGTTGAGATGAGTGAACGCGGCCATCACGGGCGTACTGCCGGGGCCACTGATACGCCGCGCCTTCGGTACCAGCTTCAGCGCATCGGCTTCCTCGCGCAGGCGCGGGTTGGTCAGCGCCTCGATCGCGAACACCGCCTCCAGATCCGCCGGATCGGCGATGCGGTCGAACAGCCCGACCGGCGGGAAGCGGCTCGGCACGATGCGGTAGGCGTGGCTCCAGCGGATGCGCTTGATCGGGGGCGGGTCGATGGACACGGTGGCGTCGGCAATCAGCAAGGTGCGGCGCAGCCGCGGGGCCGGCACGCTCCCCTGCGCGCATGCCGATCGAAACGATACGAATCAATGCCTGTAGTGTGGCCGGCCGGCGTCTCGTCGAACGCGATCGGCGACACGTCGCGGCTCAGCCGCGCTGCGCATCGAGGTACTGGCGCACCACGAACAAGTCCGCCACGTTGCCCGACAGCATGCGCTCCAGCGCCGAGTGCCCGCCGAACAACGCCGCCTGGTTCGGCCTGCGCAACCACGCATCGGCCTGCGCCGGATCGGGAAACAGGATCTGCAGCGCCTTGAAGATGCCCAGCAGATAGCTGATGCGCTCGATCACGTCGCGACCGGGCGCACCGTCCTGCTCCCGCTTCCACTTGTAGAACGTGGACTCCGGCGGATCGCCCAGCAACTTGCGCTGCTCCGCCACCCGCAACTGCCACGCCTCGGCCAGCCGGAAAAAGCTGCGCAGCGCCGGGCCGCCGAGGTCAGAGATCGGGGAAGCGGCCGATTGTGGGATGGCAGTCATGCGGAGTGCCTATATGAAGCTTTTGACTAATTTACTCCATTGAGAAAGCTATGGACAGCTTCGGGCCACTTTGCTTTCTGATTCCAGTACACCGGACGATGACCGGAAAATAGGCCTGCGCTCACAACTCGCGGCTTTTTGCATCTCCTACCATGCAACGTGTTGGCGCTGGCCCGCGGGTGGGCCACACCCCGGAACGGACCCAGGGAGATCTCATGCAAAGGATGCGCGCAGGCCTCGTTGCCCTCATGGCTATCGCCGGATGGATATCGGCGCCGTCTCAGGCTGATCCGGCTCCGCCCAGGGAGGGCGCTTTTACCGAGCCGGTATTGGTCGGATCGCCGCGAGCAGCCAGCCGTCGCCTGTTCATCGCCCTGTTCGACTGCAGCTGGAAAAACGCGCGAAACGGTCCGTCCGAACCCACTACCGTGGCGTGGATCCACCAACAGCTGACGCAGGGCGCGCTGACAGCATCGATCGCTACCGGTTATGTGTCTACCGATTGCGCCCGGCACAACTGGCTGACCCACCGCGACCATGGCGAGGCGTTCGCTGCCAACCGACTCGCCGCGATGTACAAGCTGCTTGCGAAGCAGTCCGAAGCATGGCGGCGCGAGGATCCCCAGGCAGGGATCAGCCTGCTGACCGTCGGCGGCAGCTGGGGCGCCCTGCAAGGCGCCGAGTTTTCCCTGATGGTGGCCAAGGTCGGCCTGCGTTCGCCTGCTGGCGAGATACTGGCCGCTCCCCGCAAAACCGCGCAGGCTCTCGCACTGTTGGCTCCCACAGGTTATCTGCCGCCGGAGCTGCGTCTGCCCTCGTCACTGATCAGCGGATTTCAGCTCAACGCGTTGGACGAGGAACGGCCGGACTTCCAATCGCTGCCGATCCTCGGCAAGGGTTTCTCCAGCGATGGTCGCTTCGCCAGCCTCGACGTCCCCGGCTCGCTGTCGGACGTATGTGGCGGTTACCGATTGAATGGCCTCTCCGCGCGCGCCGCGAATTTGCTCGTGGATTACATCAACGGCCTCGGTGCCGTGCCGTTCCTGCACAAGCAGCCGGAACCGGACGATCCTCGAATGAACGTGGTGCACCGCTCCCAGGAAGAGGGTCGATGATGGCTGCGCCAGGACCGGATGCCTATCATGTTCGACGCCAACAGCGAGGACAGGACCGCGTGTATGAATGTCATGCATCGCTCGGGAGAGTGCGGGTGCAATCATCCATCATTCGAAGTCAGGCTCGCACCATGATGCGTCTGCCGGCGACACGCTCCAGAACTGCCTTTCCAGCTCCGCTGGGCCCGATCATTTGCCCTCGATCACCGGCGACATTTCTATGTCTGCTGCTCTCACTCTTGGTTTTCTTGCCGGGCTGCACTCTCGCCATGAACGATTCCACCCACACCCAACACCGGATCAACGGCAACCTTCTGCCACTGCGATTCGTTCGCCACAGCTTTGAGGCCAAGGCGTACAACACAAGAAGGTGCAGCGTGCTGTACGACCACCACGAGTTCACGCCGTATGCAATCGACACGCCCACCAGACAGCCGCCCTCGGCGGACTATCGGGATCACTGGAACTACGCGTTCTACCTCGGTGTGCGCAACTTTCCCGGACCGGCGAGGGTGACGTGGACATCGAAAGACGGGACCGAACACTCCGCCACCATCGACTTGGCCGAGATATTTAAGGACGAGCGAGTACTCAACAACGTTCCCGATGATGAGTTCGTGCCCGACATGTACCCGCAGGGGCTTTTCCTGGACCCCAGCGTTTACTTGGAGGTCAATGACCGCACGATCAGTGTTTATATGCGAGCACTCATTCCCACTCGGCATCGACAAATCCCCGATAACGAGTACAGCGATGCGAGGGATGACGTGATCCTCGCTTGGACCCACACATACTGATAGGGAGCCACGGAATGGCAGAAAAGCATGAGCTGGAGCCAGATGGCGTCCTATCGGATGGTGTGAGGCACTATCCGGCTGATGAAAGCGCCCTAGACGTCTATGCCCGGGATCGGGAGGAGTTCGCATCTTTCAAGGTCCCCGTGCTCAGGCACGCGAACAATCCCCACGAATATCTTTTCGTGGCAGCGCTGGACGGCACTGGCAACGACGGGATCCACGACCCGCAGCACCAGACGAACGTGGCAACGATCGCCCATCAGATCCAGGCGTCAAACGACGCAGGAGAGACCCACATCGCGGCGGGGTACGTAGCCGGAGCCGGCACGCAGAGCAATCTGGTCAAGCGGGCCTTGGACGGCATGGATGGCTACACCGCCGAAGAACGCGCGGAGACGATGTACAAGGCGTTCATCGAGCAAGCTTATGCGTGGCGGAAGGCTGATCCGCAGGCTCGGATTTCGCTGGCGGACATAGGCTTCAGCCGAGGCGCGGACGAGGCGGCGATCTTCGCGCGGCTGGTGCATGAGTGCGGCATTCAGGATCCGCGCGGTGCGGTTTATACATACACCTCCGACGGATTGGTAAAACATGCCGAATACTCCCTGCCGCCACTCGTCCCACCTGGCCAAGTGGCCCAGGCGGTGGCGCTGTTCGACGCGGTCGGCACCGGCAACGAGGTTCGTAACGATGACCGTCGGCTGCCGCCCACTGTGATTTCGGGCCTCCAGCTGTTTGCGATGGACGAGAAGCGCAGCCTGTTCAAATCCGATCACATCATTGACCCGGGTATCAGCGCCGATGGCCGGTTTGCGGGGGTCTATGTCCCCGGTGCGCATTCGGACGTGGGTGGCGGCTACCACCGCGACGGGCTGTCGACGCGCGCCGGCAACATGGTGATCGATTACCTCAACCACCTTAGCGACAAGCCCTTCCTACAGACGAGCATCGAGCCGCAGGATCCGCGGCTGAACGTGGTGCATCGCTCCGAAGAAGGCATGTTCATCTATCGGATTACGGGCAAGGTGAACCGGCTGGCGCCAGAGGGATACAACGAACTCCTGGTGCCTCGGCGCGATATGGGCAAGGTCCCTGACCCGTACAACGCCGAGCCGGTGGATGAGGCCATTCGGGCGCGTTACGAGGTCCATTCCTTGTACGAAACCGCGACCCCAGTCGAGGGCAAGGGCAGCAGTCGGAGTGCCACCGAGCACGCCTTGTCTTTGCAGGTCGACCACATGCTCGCCGCGGCACAACACGGCGACTGGGGGGCCTTCATGCGCGAGAACCAGCAGTTGGCCGCCATGGATGCCGGGCGCAACCTGCGCGATCACGCGGGTGCGGCGGTAGATGCGCTGGAGCGGTCCGCCCTGCATCAGCCAGTGCCGCAGGCGGCCGTTCCCGTAATGGAAACCCGTGGACCGATGCGTTGAGCGCGGTGGAACGAAGGAGCGATACCCCATGGACGAGCAGCAACTCTCCGCCCTGATCAGCAAGACAGCCGCGCTGATGGAGCAGTTCGATCGTCGTTGCGCCGTCATCGATGGTCGCCTGCAGACCCTGACCGGCGAGCTGGAAACGGTGGCCCGGCAGGTACCGGCAATCGTGCGGCAATCGGCCGATGGATCGCTCGCTACCTTGCCCGCGCTGGTGATGGACCGGATGAGCGCCGGCCTGAAGCGGCCGGTGCACGATTACCAGCAGCGCGTGCGTACCGCCGGCACGGAGATCGAGGGCGCGGCGCGGCGGCTGTCCGGCCAACTCGCACGGCTGGAGCGGCTGCATCGCTTGCTGCTGTGGAAAACCGTGGCCGCCGTGGCAGCCTGCCTCGTGCTGCTGCTCGGCGGCGGCGCCTGGCTGTCGATGCACTACGCCGGCGTGATCCGCGACAACCAGCTGTCGGCCGAGCTGCTGCGCGCGTACAACGGGGCCGACGTCACGCTCTGCGACGGCGGGCGACTGTGCGCCAACATCGACACTGGCGCCCGGCGCTACGGCGAGCGCGGCCAGTATGTGCCGGTGGCGCCGCGTTGACCTTCCCCGTCGCACGACCACCTTCCCGGCTCCTTCTTGGAGTACAGCTCACCGCCGTGGCAGGTGCTCGCCGCTGACCGCGCGGCCTCGCGCGACAACCGTGGTCAGCGCTTTGCGTCGCCGTCGTGCCCATCGCAGCCGAAGTCCGGCTCGGGGCCGCCGTCGGCAATGAAGCGCTCGATGCGCTGCTCCAGCACGGGCAGCGGCACCGAGCCCAGCTGCAGCACGGTGTCGTGGAAGGCGCGCAGGTCGAACTTGTCGCCCAGCGCCTGCTCAGCTTTGCGGCGCAGCTCGAGGATCTTCAGGTAGCCGATCTCGTAGGACAGCGCCTGCCCCGGCCAGCTGATGTAGCGGTCGACCTCGTTGGCGATCTCGCGGTCGGACAGCGCGGTGTTATCGGTGAGGTAGTCGATGGATTGGCTCCGCGTCCAGCCGTCGTGGTGGATACCGGTGTCCACCACCAGCCGGGCCGCGCGCCACATCTGGTAGGTGAGATAGCCGAAGCGCTGGTAGGGCGTGGTGTAGATGCCCATCTCGTTGCCGAGGTATTCGGCATACAGGCCCCAGCCTTCGCCGTAGGCGGAGATGTAGCTGTCGCGACGAAATGCCGGCTGCCCGCGTTGCTCTGCGGCCAGCGCCAGCTGCAGCGCATGGCCGGGCATCGACTCGTGCAGGGTCAGCGCGGGCATGTTGTACAGCGGCCGCGACTTCAGGTCGTAGGTGTTGACCAGGTAGGCATCGGCCCCGCCGCGACCGGAGGTGTAGTACGGCGCGATGTCCGCCGGCACCGGCACGATGGCGAAGCGCTGGCGCGGCAGCCGGCCGAAGAACTTGCCCAGCTGGCCATCCACCTGCTTGGCGACCCAGGCAGTGCGCATCAGCAGTTCGTCGGGCGTCTTGGCGTAGAACTGCGGATCGGTGCGCAGGAAGTGCAGGAACTGCGCAAAGCTGCCCTTGAAGCCGCTGTCCTGCATGGTCTGCAGCATCTGCGCGTGGATCTTTGCGACCTGCTCCAGTCCGGTCTGATGGATCGCCTCGGGGTCCAGATCCAGCGTGGTGTACTCGCGAATCTGCTGGCGATAGAACGCCTTGCCATCGGGCAGCGCCTCGGCGGCCAGCGTGGTGCGCGCCTGCGGCACGTACTCGTTGCGAAAGAAGTCGAGCAGCCGCTGATAGGCCGGAATCACGTCGTCGCGGACGCGGCGCAGCGCTTCGCCCTGCAGCGCCTGCACCTGGTCGGCACTGAAGCTGTCCGGCAGGTGCTTGAACGGTGCGTAGAAATCGCTGGCGGTCGGGTCGGTGAGGTTGGCGACCGCGGCGATCGACACGTCGCGCCCGTCCAGCACCGCGCGCGGCACGCTGAAGCCGCGCTTCAGGCCCTCGCGCATGTTGGCGATCTGCTGGTCGAAATACGCGGGGATCTGCCCGAGCCGGTCGAGATAGCGCTGGTAGTCGGTGGCGCTGTGCAGCTGATCGCCTTGCAACTCGTAGCCGATGTCGCCCCAGAAGGAGGAGTCGCTGTTGAACGGCATCTGCCAGGTCTTGAACTGCTGCGCGGCGAGCAGGTTGGCGATCTGCGCGTGGTAGATCGCGTAGTTCACCCGCTCCTTGGACGACAGCGCCCCCGGGTCGATCGTGTCGAGCTGGTCGAGCACGGCCTGCCAACGCTTCTGGCGCGCCTGCTGGGTAGCCGGATCGACGCTGTCCAGGCGGCCCTCGCCGGGCTGGATTTCGCCGGAGCTGCTGATACCGCTCTGCCCGGTACGCCACGCCCATTCGCGGGTGTAGATGTCGCGAAAGCGCCCATCGGCACTGCTCGCCGGCGCCGCCACGGCGGTCAGGCTCAGTGTCGCGGCCAGCAGGCCGCCCAGCAGGTACTTCATCGACACGTCCCCTCCGCAAAATCAATCCTCGATCTTCGCAGAGATTGCGCGCAATGCCAGCCTCAATCCATGCCGGCGTAGTAGGCGCGCATGGCTGTGAGGTAGGCGTCGAGATTGTTCGCGGGCCGCTCGGTGAAGCACTCGCCGGTGTCCTTGATGGCGTCGATGCGGTCCGGCCGGAAATTGCGGAAGTCCGCGCGCAGCCGGCACCAGGTACCCAGCGTCCAGGCGCCGCCCCAGAACGCCAGGCACAGCGGCTCGATCTCGCGCTCGCTGGCGCGGCCGGCCTCGTCGCGGTAGGTGAGGCGCAACACGCGCTTCGCCTCGATCGCCGCATGCAGCTGGTCGATGCGTGCGGCGAAGGCGGCCTGGTGCGCATCGCGCCATACCGGCGCGTAGATGCGCGTACGCACGGAGCGCTCACGCAGGTCCGGCGGCAGCACCGCCTCGATCTTCATCAACGCCGCCTGCGCGCCGGCGGCCAGCCGGTCACCGGCAAACGCGCGTACGAAGCGCGTGCCCACCACCAGTGATTCGAGCTCGTCGGCGGTAAACATCAGCGGCGGGATGTCCGAGCCCTTGCGCAACACGTAACCCACGCCGGCCTCGCCTTCGATCGGCACGCCGGAGAGCTGCAGATCGGCCACATCGCGGTAGACGGTACGCAGCGAGACGCCCAGCGTCGCCGCGAGCGAACGCGCCTGCAACGCGGTGCGGCGCCCGCGCAGGGCGTGGATGATGAGGAACAGACGGTCGGCTCGGCGCATCCGCGCATGATGCCGGCAGACGCATCGCAGCGCCTGCGACACAGGTCATGCGGGCGTATCGAGCGGTATGGACGGCCATCCGGCCAGAGGCGAACCGCAGGCCGGATCGCCATGTGCCTATCCCTCCTGGGCGGCGAATTCGGCGTCCTTCGCCAGCGCGCGCTGCATGGCCGGACGCGCCAGCACGCGATCGATGTAGTCGCGGATCACCGGCAGCTCCGGCACCAGCTGGAATCGGGTGGTCCAGTTCAGCGCCGTGCCCCACAGCACGTCGGCCGCGGTGAAGCGCTCGCCGAACAGATATGGCCCCCGCGCCAGCTGCGCGGTCAGCGTATCGAGCACCTGCTCCCAGCTGCCGTAGGGTGAGGTCGAGGGCGGCGCCGGCTCGCGCTTCATGGCGCGGTCGACGATGGCCGGCTCGAAGCACGAGCCGTAGAACACCAGCCAGCGCAGATACGGGCCGCGCAACGGGTCACCGATCGGCGGGGCGAGCCCCTTGTCGGCGTACAGGTCGGCCAGGTAGATGAAGACCGCCGGCTGCTCGGCGACCAGCGCGCCGTCGTGCACGATCGCCGGCACCTTGCCCATCGGGTTCACGGCCAGATACTCCGGCGCACGCTGGGTGCCGGCCTTGAGGCTGAGCAGGTGCAGGTCGTAATCGACGCCCAGCTCCTCGAACAGAGCGAGCGTGCCGCTGGCGCGGGTGTGCGGGGCATAGAAGAAGGTGACTCGGGGTGCAGGGGTCACGGCGCGGTTCCTCGTGTGGATGGTGGGTGGAGAATGCCTCAGAGCGGATCGACGGCGGCAGGGAAGCCGACCGGCGCGGAGGAACGAACCTCGATGGCACCACGCAGCAACGATCGCGCCGTGGGGGCCAGGTGCAGCCACTGTGGCGGGCCATCCAGGCTGGCCTGCCAGCGGGCCAACGCCTCGGCGGTGGCAGGATCGGCCTCGATCGCGTGGCGCCACCGCGCATGGCTGGCCTCGTCCGCGAAGCCGGCGAACCAGACGAACACCGGCTCTTCCTCGCGCACCGGCAGGCGCGGGAAGTTGTTGCGCGCCGGCTCGGTGATCCAGCTGCCGAGCAACTGCGCCCCATGCGCCTCCCATCGCGGGCGCACCCGGGAGTCGAACGCCTGCGCCACCGTACGGGCGCTGCCCGGGCGCAGCGGGCAGATCATCGCCCGCACCGGGCCTGCGGGTAGCGGCCGGCCCGCGGGTGGTCGCTCCAGGCCGCGCAGGTCGAACGGCTGCCAGGGGCGCAGCAGCAACACGTCGTCCGAATCGATCATTGTGGCGTTGGCCTCGTCCCGGTGCGCGCGCCATACCGGGCCATCGTAGAAGGCAGCCAGGGCGTGAGCACGCGCCGCCATATCGGCAAAGCCGCGCAGCCAGACGAAGCGATCGGCATCGGCGGCATCGACAAACTGGCCCGGCAGGGCGATACCCAGCGCCTCCTGCGATTCGATGAAGGCGCGCTCGAACAGCGCCACCAAGCGATCGCGCTGGCTCGGGCGCAGCGTGTACTGGCGCAGTTCGAGCACGCCGATCGGTGCCGTCGCGGACGCGCTCACGGCTTGCCCCGCCCGCGTCGCGGCAGCACCAGCGCCACCCAGGCCAGCAGGCTCAGCCGTGCCGGCCGGGGTCGCTGCTCCGCAACGGGCGGGCGTTCGAGCCGGGCCGTGCCCTCGACCAGGGTGCCGCGCAGGTACAGCGGCCGATAGGCGCGCAGCAGGCGATCCAGGTGCTGGCTCATGCGGCCACCTCGACCGGCGACGCGCCAGCGCACCATGCCGGCAGTCGGGCGTGCTTGAACAGGCGAAACCAGTCCTCGCGATCGGTGGGGCTGTAGAGGTCGAGCGTGCGGATCACCTCGCGCGCAAACTCCACGCTGCCCAGGTGACTGGCCGTAATCACCCCGGCGTCGTTCGCCGCCAGCACCTCGGCGTCGTACTGGTCTTCGCCCGCGTAATCCGGCACGGCACTCAGCTGACCGGCCCAGTTGCCGGTGTGGCGCACGCCGTCGAGCAGACCGGCGCGCGCCAGCGGCACCACGCCACTGTCGATGCCCGCCACCGTCGCCCCGGCGGCGTGCGCCTCACGCAAGCGCTCCACGGCCGCTGCACCTTCACCACGCAGCCACAGGTGGCCACCGGGGACCACCAGCATGACCGCGCGATCCATCGCCAGCTCGGCCAGGGTGGCATCCGGCTGCACCGTCAGCCCGCCCATCGACACCACCGGCGCCCGGCTGAAGCCAAGCGTGCACACCTGCCAATCGCCCGGCCGCCGCACTTCGCACAGCGCCAGTGCTGCTTGCCAGTCGGCGAAGCCGTCAAATACCAGAACATAAACCGTATCGCGCATGGATCTGCCCTCCGTGGGTGGAGTGCAAGCATCGCCCCGCGCTGCTGCCAACGTGATGTCAGCAGGGTGGCCGTAAACGGGAAGGAGGCTGCCGGGATCAGGAGTCCGGGATCTCGATCACGGCGTCGGAAAGTCTCCGCCCCTGATCGTTCCAGGCGCGAAGGCGATAGCGCCCCGGGTAGAGATAGAGTCGCGTGCTACTGCTCGATTTGAAGAATGCATAGATGTCGGCGGGCGTGGCTTGGTCGGACTCGTCGACGTAGTGGGCGTCGACCACGCATGGAATCTGCCCCCGGCACAAGCGAGTGTCGACCGGATACGGGCGGCGGCGGCCACCGAGCTCCAGCCACTTGGGCCGCTTCATGTCATTGAAAGCGACGAAGGCCTGATGGGCCATCTGCACGCCGTTGCTCAGGTCCCGATAACGACCCACCGAAGGTGCGGAAATCTCCTCATCACCGAACGCTTTGAGGGAGAGGGAGGGCGGGGAAATCACGCTGATGTCATACAGCTCCGGAGCCGCTGACCAGGGGCGACCGCTTGCCTCATCCACCAGAACCTCGGGGACCTCGGAGGGAAACCGGGCGGCGAGTCGGTGATAGTCGTCGTTCTTGCCCCACTCCACATCGAGAAACTGAGCCTGATCGATCGAAAGCGGGTCCAGACCAGTCAGCTCCGCTAGGTTCATTGCCATGGGCCTGGCCAGTCCCAGTCGACCAACAGCCTTGTCGACATGCGCATAACCGGCCGCCACCACCAGCCGGGCATCGGGGTCCCGTGTGAAGACACGCCGGAGAAGATTTCTCGCCTGCCCGGCTTCACGGGCCCCCACATCGCTTTCCGCCTCCTCATCGTCGTAGGGCACAAGAACGAAGCCCAGCCTCAGCGCCTCGCGAACGATTTCGCCATACAGCGGTTCCTGCAGGTATTCCGTTCCGCTCGCGCGCAGGGGGTACCCGCGCTCAGTCAGCCCGGGATCGTTCCCCAGAGCCTCGATCGCCAGGTAGTTGAAACCGAGTGCTCGCAGGCGCGGCAGCAACTGCAAGGTCAATACCCGAGTCTGGGCGTTGTGATGGACTTCGTTGATCATCACGATACGGCGGTTCGCTGCCGCCTTGGCGATCACTTCGATCGCATCTTCGCCACGCCAGTTCAGGGCGTCGGGGAGCGACAGCCCCGGGACTGGGCGCATCTTCAAAGGAAAGGCGAGCACTGCCTGGCTGTACAGACCTAGCTCGGCCAGCGCGAACGCGCTCATTTGGGCGGCCAAATGCTGATTGGCCGTGGACAGATGCGGGTCGAGCTTTTGCAGGTACTGGTACCGGGCCAGGGGACTGGGCTGCTCGCTGAGCGCGCGAAACATACGTACTGCGGCCGGGTCGTACGCCTGCCCGCGAAGGGCCGCCGTCGTGAGCGATGCAACGACACCAAGGACAACTAAGCGGAAGCGACCAGGGGACATGGCGACGACCGTTGGGAGGTGGCTGCCAGTGTGCGCGCCACAGGCGGGTGTGAGAAATAGCCATGACAGGCTTCCACTCCCCGGGTCCCTTCCCGCAATTCCGTTTAGCTAGCGCAGCTTCTGCGCACACGAGACAATGCCGATCCTTTTCCGTCCCGGAGACCGCATGAAGCCCGTTTCGCTGATCCAGTTCCTGATCGAGGAACGCCGTGCCGGCCACATCAACGCCGAGCTGTCGCTGCTGATCGAGGTGGTGGCACGGGCCTGCAAGCGCATCAGCGTGGCCACCAACAAAGGCGCACTGGGCGGCGTACTGGGTATGGCCGCGGGCGACAGCGATGCGGCCAGCATTAATATCCAGGGCGAGGCGCAGAAGAAGCTGGACGTGATCTCCAACGAGATCCTGCTCGAAGCCAATGCCTGGGGCGGGCACCTGGCGGCATGCGCGTCGGAGGAGATGGAAGACCCGCAGCCGATCCCCGACATGTACCCCAAGGGCAACCACCTGCTTCTGTTCGATCCGTTGGACGGCAGCTCGAACATCGACGTGAACATCTCCGTGGGCACTATCTTCTCGGTGCTGCGCTGCCCGGATCACGTGACCGAGCCGAAGGTGGAGCACTTCCTGCAGTCGGGTACCGCGCAGCTTGCGGCCGGCTACGTGGTGTACGGCCCGGCCACGGTGCTGGTGCTGACCTTCGGCCACGGCACCCATGAGTTCACGCTGGACCGCGAGGTGGGCAGCTTCGTGCTGAGCCGGCGCGGCATCCGCATCCCGGAGGCCACCGCCGAGTTCGCCATCAACATGTCCAACCAGCGCCACTGGGAAGCGCCGATGCAGCGCTACGTGGGCGAGTTGCTGGCCGGCACCGAAGGCCCGCGCGGTAAGGATTTCAACATGCGCTGGGTCGCCTCGATGGTCGCCGACGTGCATCGCATCATCACCCGCGGAGGGGTGTTCTTCTATCCGCTGGACGCCAAGATCAAGAGCAAGGGCGGCAAGCTGCGGCTGATGTACGAGGCCAACCCGATGGCCTTCATCGTGGAACAGGCCGGCGGCGCGGCCACCACGGGGCGCGCGCGCATCATGGAGATCGCACCCAGCGGACTGCACCAGCGTGTGCCGGTGTTCCTCGGCTCGCGCCAGGAGGTGGAACGAGCCACGCACTATCACGTGGAAGCGGACGGCGCGCGTCTGTGAGTCGCCGAGCCAACGGCGACTGAAGGCGGCCACGGAGCGGGCCGCGCGGCGCCCCACCGCCGCCGTAGACTCGCCCGCTTTGCCGCCGATGCCGCCGTTCCGATGAGCCTTCGCCGTTTACTGCCTCCGCTGCTCGCCACGCTGCTGCTCGCAGCGTGTGCACCGGCCGTCCGCCGCCCGCCCGCGCCCACCCCGTCGCCGCTGCCGCCGCTGCGCGTCGGCCTGGCATTGGGCGGTGGTGCGGCCAAGGGCTTCGCGCATATCGGCGTTATCAAGATGCTAGAGGCCAACGGCATCCGGATCGACGTGGTCGCCGGCACCAGCGCCGGTAGCGTGGTGGGCGCGCTGTACGCCGGCGGCATGGACGGCTTTGCGCTGCAGCAGGCGGCGTTGGCGCTGGACGAGTCCAGTCTGCGCGACGTGCGGCTGTTCTCTGGCGGCCTGGTGCGCGGCCAGGCGCTGCAGGACTACATCAACACTCAGCTGGACCACACGCCCATCGAGCGGCTTAAGAAGCCGTTCGCCGCCGTCGCCACCGAGCTGGAAAACGGCCAGCGCACGGTGTTCACCCGCGGCAACACCGGCGAGGCGGTGCGCGCTTCGTGCAGCATTCCCGGCGTGTTCGAGCCCACCGCGATCGGCCTCAAGCACTACGTCGATGGCGGCGTCACCAGCCCTGTGCCGGTGGACGCGGCGCGCCAGCTCGGCGCCGACGTGGTGATCGCGGTGGACATCTCCAGCAAGGCCGACGGGCGCAATCCCGAAGGCATGGTCGACATCGTCAACCAGTCGATCAGCATCATGGGGCAGACGCTCGGCGCGCAGGAGCTGGCGCGCGCCGACGTGGTCATCCGGCCGCTGGTCGCCGGCATCGGTGCCACCGACTTCGCGCAGAAGCAGCAGGCGATCCTGGCGGGTGAGCAGGCGGCCGTGGCCGCGCTGCCGGCGATCCGTGCCCGGCTCGCCGCCGTCAGGCAGGCGCGTATCCAGAGAGCCGCATCAGCGCCCTGATCCCCACGCGCGCGCAGCACTTGGAGCACCGGCCCGCACGCTGCTAGCGTCGTGGGCTGATCCGTCCCCACGAGAGTGACCATGATTCGATCCTTCCTTCGCCTGCCGCTGGCGATGCTTGCCGGTGCGCTCGCTCCGGCCGTATGGGCCGGCACTGCGCCAGTCGACCCTCGCATCGACCACCTGCTCACCGAGCTGGGCCAGGTGCGCGACATCCACGCCGTGCAGCTCTCGCCGGACGGCCGACAGCTGGCGTGGGTGGTGGATTCCGCCAGCAAGCCGGCGATCATGCTGGCCGGGTTCGACGGGCGCGGCGCGCACCGCCTCAACACCCGCGACAAGCCTGACCGCTGCAGCGAGAGCGACATCGCCTGGGCGCCGGATTCACGCCATCTCGCCTTCCTCACCGATTGCCCCAGCGTCGGCGCTAAGCCGGGCCAGAAGGACCTTGTGCTGGCGGACACGGCCGCCAAGGCAGCGCCGACGCGGCTGGCCGCGCTGCACGGCTACGCGCACGACCTGTCGTGGTCGGCCGACGGCGCACGCTTGGCCTTCCTCTACGTGGAGGGCGCCACCCGTGCTGCCAGTGCAGTGGCCGCGGCCAAACCCGCCGCCGGCGAAGTGGGGGTGGACGGGCTGGAAGTGCAGCGCATCGCCACCGTGCCGGCTGCGGGCGGCGCCGTGCAGCTGCTCACGCCGGCAGCAAGCTACGTGTACGAATTCAGCTGGTCACCCGACAGCCGCCGGCTCGCCTACGTCGCCGCGCCGGCGCCGGGCGACAACAACTGGTGGATCGCCAAGCTCTACGCGCAGGACGCGCGCGCGGACGCCAAGCCGCGCGCGCTGGTGGACACGCGCACCGTCACCGGCCCGCTGCACGGCTTGCAGATGGCGCTGCCGCGCTGGTCACCGGACGGTGCGCGCATCGTCTTCATCGGCGGCCTGATGAGTGACCAAGGTGCCACCGGTGGCGATCTCTACGCCGTGCCGTCGGCGGGCGGCGCAATCACTGCGCTGACCCCGGGCATCAAGGTCACCCCGGTGTGGTTCAGCTGGACCGGCGCCGATCGCCTGCTGGTGGCGCAGATCCGCAATGGCCGCAGCGAAGTGGCGCCGTACGCGATCGGCGCGACGCACGCCACCGCGCAGGCGCCGCTGTTCACCGCTGCCGCCAGCCTCGGCGACGGCAGCGCGGCGATGGGGCTGTCGCTGTCGGCCGATCACTCGAAGGTTGCGTTCGCGCAAAGCTCTTATGCGCAGGCGCCGGAAGTGCATGCCGGTGCGCTGAGCACCACTGCGCCGCCGGCGGTCACTGCCATCAACGCGGCGCTGAAGTCCTTGTGGGGCCAGGCCGAGTCGGTCGAATGGGACAACGAAGGCCGCCACGTGCAGGGCTGGCTGCTGTATCCGGCGCATTACGACAAGTCCCGCACCTATCCGATGATCGTGATGGTGCACGGCGGACCGGCCAGCGCCGTGCTGCCGCGCTGGCCGTCGGTCGGCTTCGGCGGCGTGCCGTTCTCGCCGCTGGGCTATTTCGTGTTCATGCCCAACCCGCGCGGCAGTTACGGCCAGGGCGAGGATTACGTGCAGGCCAACCGCAAGGACTTCGGCCACGGCGACCTGCGCGACATCCTCGCCGGTGTTGACACCATCGAAAAGAAGCTGCCGGTGGACGACCATCGCCTCGGCCTCACCGGCTGGAGCTACGGCGGCTTCATGAGCATGTTCGCGCCCACCCAGACCCAGCGCTTCCGCGCCGTGGTGGCCGGCGCCGGCATCGCCAACTGGCAGAGCTACTACGGCCAGAACCTGATCGACCAGTGGATGACCCCGTTCTTCGGCGCTTCGGTGTACGACGACCCGGCGGTGTACGCCAAGAGCTCGGCGATCAACTTCATCAAGCAGGTGAAGACACCGATGCTGATCGTGGTCGGCGACCGCGACGCCGAATGCCCCGCACCGCAGTCGTTCGAGATGTGGCACGCGCTGCGCGCCCAGGGCGTGCCTACCTCGCTGGTGGTCTATCCCAACGAGGGCCACCACTTCGTCGATCCGGCGCACCAGCGCGACGTGCTGCAGCGCGCGCTGTTGTGGTTCGGCAAGTACCTGCCCGCAGGCAGCTGATCCGCCACTTCTCCCGCACCAACAGGGCGGGTCGTACGACCCGCCCTGTTGCCGGGCACACCGATCTCAGGGCCCGGGCGGATCCCGCCGGCGCGTACTCTTCACCGCGCCCAGGACACCCAGGCCCAACATCACCACCACGCCGGCGATCAGCCAGTGGGTGGGTGTATGCAGCATCCACGCGACATACGCCAGACCGCCGATCACCAGCAGCATGCCAATCAGATAGATCGCAAACGAAGACATGGGCACCTCCGCATAACCTAAGGTCAGACGCAGCGCACCGCCGCGCATCGATCGCGAAGCAAAGCGGTGGCGCGGTCAGGAGGATGTGAAACACCGCGGGCACGGTTCAGCAAACGCGTCGGCGCCACCCAGGACGGGCTTGCGCCTAGAACAGCTGACCCTGCGGCGACGGTTTGCGTGGCGGCACGAAGCGGGTGGTGTCCAGCTGCAGCTCACGGGCGCGGCCGAAGCCGTGTTTGCGGCAGGCGATCTCGAAGCGGCGCTTGAGCAGGTCGGCGAATACGCCCTGCCCGCGCATGCGCGTGCGGAAGTCGCTGTCGTAGTCCCGGCCGCCGTTCATCTGCTGGATCAGGCTCATCACGTGGGCGGCGCGGTCGGGCGCATGCAACGCCAGCCATTCGCGGACCAGCGCCTTGAGCTCGTGCGGGAGGCGCACCACGGTATAGCCGGCGCAACGCGCGCCCGCGTCAGCGGCCTGTTCGAGCACCGCTTCCATGTCGCGGTCGTTGAGCGCAGGGATGATCGGCGCCACCAGCACGCCCACCGGCACGCCGGCGTCGGCCAGCGCGCGGATCGCCTGGATGCGCCGGTGCGGGGCGCTGGCGCGCGGTTCCAGCTTCGCGGCCAGGTGGTTGTCGAGCGAATTGACCGAGACGAACACCTGCACCAGCCCGACTTTCGCCATCGGCGTGAGCAGATCCAGGTCGCGCTCCACCAGCGCGTTCTTGGTGACGATCGTGCACGGGTGGCCGCAATCGGCCAGCAGCTCCAGCGCGGCGCGGGTCAGGCGCCAGCGCTTCTCGATCGGTTGGTAGGGGTCGGTGTTGCTGCCGATGTTGATCGGCTCCACCCGGTAGCCGGGCCTGGACAGCTCGTGCCGCAACACCTCGGCGAGGTTGCTCTTGGCACGCAGCTTCGTCTCGAAATCCAGCCCCGGCGAAAGGTTGAGGTAGCTGTGCGAGGGCCGCGCAAAGCAGTAAATGCACCCATGCTCGCACCCACGGTAAGGATTCATCGCCTGGGTGAAGTGGATGTCGGGCGAGTCGTTGCGGGTGATGACGCTGCGCGCGCGCTCCTCCGTGACCTCGGTGCGCGGACGCGGCGCCTCCTCGTCGAGCAGGGCGCTCTGCCAGCCGTCGTCTTCGGCGTGGTGGCGGATCGACTCGAAGCGCCCTTGCGGATTGGACGCGGCACCGCGACCTTTGAAGGCGCGGGGAGCTAGGGGATCGGATGGCTGCGGCATCGCGGCAGCGTAGCGGGCCGGCATCTCAGCGGACGCGACATGCCGCGCGCATGACCGCCGTCACGGCCGACGCATTCATCGCGTCGCGGCAGCAGTTTATGATCCGGCAGCCGCCGCTTGGGGCGGTGAATCCACTGGCGGGATACCTATGCGCTGGCTGCTGCTGACCGGAACCGCGCTGGCCTTCGTGCTGTGCTTCACGCGCCACAGCGGGGGCGCGATGGGCCTGTGGCTGCTGATCGGGCTGGTCGGCCTGCTGGCAACCGGTCTGGCCTTCGCGCAGGCGCGCATCGCCTCCAGCGCGCGTACCGAATCGCTGTCGGCCTACGAGCTGCAGCGCCTGCGGGAAGGCAAGCCACCGCTGGATCGCTGAGCGCGCTGCACTCACGCCGCGCAAAGAAAAACCACGCCTCGCGGCGTGGTTTTCTGTTTGTTTGGGACAACGAGCGGCAGCATGGAGCGACCGCTCGCGGTAGTCGTCAGAAGTTGTACTTGGCGCTGAGCGACACTTGGCTGCCCTTGGTGGTCTTGGTGGTATCGGGCGCCGCCAGCGTGGTGGTGTCGAGCTTGGAGTACAGGTACTCCGCACCGAGCTCGTAGGCGCCGGAGGTGTAGATCAGGTTGACCGCCGCCTGGTTGTTCTTCAGGCGCCCCACCGAGCCGCTGCCCAGCCACTCGACCACGTCGCTGCGCTTGGGCTTGCTGGAGGCGTAGAACAGGTTGGCGCTCCAGTTCGGGGTGAACTTGTAGCCCGCCTGCAGGTAGCCGCCTGTTTCCTGGATGTCGCCGAACTGGATCAGCCCGCCGAACACCTGGCCCAGGCCCTTGCCGCTGTAGATGTTGCCCTTGAACATCCAGTTGCCCGGATGCCAGTTGCCGCCCACCTCGAAGCCCTCGCTGTCGATGGTCTTGGCGATCGGGGTAGCGCCCGTGCCGTCGACGCCGCGCAGGTCGATCTGTGCGTAGTGCGCCACGAAATAGGCCAGCCAGTCCTTGTCCTGCACGTGCAGGCGGGCCTGCAGCTGTGGACGGAACCCGGCGTTGCCGGCGGTCAGGTAGTTGATGTTGTCGCCCGGGCCACTCCAGTTGCCGTTGAATCCACCCAGATCAAGCCGCCACTTCGGGCCGTCCGAACCGTGGTTGAGATCCTGCATCCACACCACGCCGGGGAAGCGCCAGCCGATCATGCCGGTGCCATAGCCGAGCGGGAACGCGACATGGGTGACCGAGGCCGGCACGTTGTCCAGGGGGAACAGCAGATCCCACTGCTGGCCGATGCGCACCGTGCTGCCGGTGGAGGCGTTGGTCAGGTCCATGTAGGCCTGACGCAGGCGCGGCGTCGGCTGTGACACCGAGTACGCACCGGTGCCGTTGAAGCCGCCGAAGAAGTCCATCTCGATGCGCCCGCCGCCGCTCCAGTTCTCATTGAACTTGGCGCCGGCGAAATCGAGCCAGAAACGGGTGTTGCGAATGTCCACGCCGGTATTGCGGCCATGCGTGCCTACGTTGGGGAATTCGGCGTTCTGGCCATTGCCGAAGGTAAACGCCTTGTCCTGCGAGAACGCGGTGGCATTGACGAAGCCGTGCAGGGCCACCGACACGCCCGGCGCGCTGCTGAACACCGGCTTGGCCACCGGTGCCGGCGCTGGCGCGGCCGCGACCTTCTCGATCTGCTGCTGCTGCGCCTGCTGGTTGCCGGCGATCTGCTGCAGGCTCTCACGCAGGGCCTGCAGTTCTTTCTGCTGCTGGTCGAGTTGATCCTGCTGTTTCTGGATCAATGCCTGCAGTGCCTTGACGTCGGTCTGCTTGGTGGCCGCGAACGACGGGCTGGCGACGGCCAGACCCAGCGCTGCCGCCACGGCGAAAAACATAGGGTTTCGTTTCATGGCTCACTCCCCGATTGGAAGACCGTCGACAGCGAGGCCGCAGCGTCTGCGGCAACCCCGGAACCGCCGCCCGGACATGGCAAAAAGATTACAGGACCGTTAACAGGGGCAGATAGCGATTTCTCCGCGTCGCCCCTACGACTTTGGTCGTCCTCGGGCCGGTACCGCTGACATGTGGCGATACCCGGCGCGGGATGGTTCGATGTGATGCCTGGAGCTCGCACGCGCCGCCAGCGACGCGCGCGAGCTTGACGTCAGGCGTGGATATCCACGTCCTTGGTTTCTCGTACGAACAGCGCGCCGATCACCACCGTCATCGCGGCGATCACGATCGGGTACCAGAGGCCCGCGTAGAAATCGCCCGTCGCTGCGACGATGCCGAACGACACCGAGGGCAGGAAGCCGCCGAACCAACCGTTGCCGATGTGGTACGGCAGGCTCATCGAGGTGTAGCGGATGCGGGTGGGGAACATCTCCACCAGCCACGCTGCGATCGGGCCGTAGACCATGGTCACGTAGATCACCAGCAGCCACAGCAGCAGCAGCACCATCGGCTTGTTGATAGTGGCCGGGTCCGCCTTGGCCGGATAGCCGGCGGCGTTGACCGCGGCGCCCACGGTATCGGCGAACGCCTTGCTCTGCGCGGCGAAGTCCGCCTTGGCGAGCGTGCTGCCGTCGAACGAGGTGAAGTCCTTGCCGCCCACCGACACCACCGCCACCGTGCCCGGTGCCGCGGCAATGTTCTCGTACGGCACGCCACGCTTGGCCAGGAAACTCTTGGCCACGTCGCAGGAGCTGGTGAACACCTTCTTACCGATCAGGTCGACCTGCAGGTTGCAGTCTTTCGGATCGGCGGTGACGCGGATCGGCGCGGACACACTGGCCGCCTCGATCGCCGGATTGCCGTAGTGGGTGAGCGCCTTGAAGATCGGGAAATAGGTGAGCGCCGCCAGCAGACAACCAGCCAGCACGATCGGCTTGCGTCCGATCTTGTCCGACAGCGCGCCGAACACCACGAAGAACGGCGTGCCCAGCAGCAGCGCGCCGGCAATCAGCAGCTGCGTGGTGGTGGCGTCGATCTTCAGCGTGGAACCTAGGAAGTACATTGCGTAGAACTGGCCGCAGTACCACACCACCGCCTGGCCGGCGGTGGCGCCGAGCAGGGCCAGGATCACGATCTTCAGGTTACCCCAGCGCGCGAACGACTCGGTCAGCGGCGCGGTGGAGTGCTTGCCCTCCTCCTTCATCTGCCGGAACACTGGCGACTCGGCCAGCTGCAGGCGGATGTACACCGACACAGCCAGCAGCAGTGCGGAAAGCAGGAATGGGATGCGCCAGCCCCAGGCGTCGAACTTCGGACCGAGCATCACCTTGCAGCCCAGGATGATCAGCAGCGACAGGAACAGGCCGAACGTCGCGGTGATCTGGATGAAGCTGGTATAGAAGCCGCGCTTGCCGTGCGGCGCATGCTCGGCCACGTAGGTGGCCGCACCGCCGTACTCGCCGCCGAGCGCCAGACCCTGCAGCAGGCGTAGTGCAATCAGGATCACCGGGGCGGCGACGCCGATCTGCTCGTAGCCGGGTAGCACGCCGACCAGGAAGGTCGAGAGGCCCATGATCAGGATGGTGACGAGGAAGGTGTACTTGCGCCCGACCAGGTCGCCGATGCGGCCGAACACGATGGCGCCGAACGGGCGCACCGCGAAGCCGGCGGCGAAGGCCAGCAGCGCGAACACCAGCTGGCTGGCCTCGTTGAGGCCGGAGAAGAACTGCTTGCCGATGATCACGGCGAGCGAGCCGTACAGATAGAAGTCGTACCACTCGAAGACGGTGCCCAGGCTGGATGCGAAAATCACCCGCTTGTGGCTGACGTCGAGTGCGCTGTTCGCATCGATGCCGCTGGTGGCCATGCTCTACTCCCCTCAAGGTTGAACCATTCCGCACCCGGCGGAAGTGGTGCCGCGATGCCGCGGCGGTCACTCGGACAGGCCGCCCCCCGGCCTGTCGAACCCGCGTCGCCAATCTGCCCCGCCGCGCCGGCGCCCTCATCGATCAGCCCGACCAGACCTTGGGCATGTGCAATCGCCCACCAGCGTCCGGTGCATGCGCGAGCGCGGCACGATGACGCTCGGAGCATGGTGATGTTGCGCCGCGCGCAGCTATACGGCTTTGGTCGAGAATCGACCAAAGTCGAAGCGTGGCGCTCGCGATGCACTTACACCGGCACAGCTACACTCGAACGCCGTAGATGGCTGTCGCGCCGAACGCGCCGCCGAGACCCCGAGGAGCCCTGCCATGTCCAAGCTTTATCCGGTCACGCCCGAATTCGCCGCCCGCGCCCGCGTGAAGCACGCGGATTACCAGCGGCTGTACGCCGCATCGGTGGCCGATCCGGCGGCGTTCTGGGGCGGCATCGGCCAGCGCCTGGATTGGATGAAGGCGCCGACCAAGATCAAGAACACTTCGTTCGACCCTACCAATCTGCATATTCGCTGGTACGAGGACGGGCAGCTCAACGTGTCGGCCAACTGCCTGGACCGCCACTTGGCCGAGCGCGGGGACAAGACCGCGATCATCTTCGAAGGCGACGATCCGAACGAGTCGCGACACATCAGTTACCGCGAACTGCATGCCGAGGTATGCAAGTTCGCCAACACGCTCAAGCACCTGGGCGTGGCCAAGGGCGACCGGGTGGCGATCTACCTGCCGATGATTCCCGAGGCGGCGGTGGCGATGCTGGCCTGCGCGCGCATCGGCGCGGTGCACTCGGTGGTGTTCGGTGGCTTCTCACCCGATTCGCTGGCCGGCCGCATCGCCGACTCGCAATGCAAGGTAGTGGTGACCGCCGACGAGGGCACGCGCGGCGGCAAGAAGATCCCGCTGAAGGCGAACGTCGACGCTTCGCTGGAGCGGCCCGGCACCAACAGCGTGGAAACCGTGGTGGTGGTACGCCGCACCGGCGCAGCGGTGCCGATGCAGTCGCCGCGCGACCGTTACTGGCACGTGCTGATGGACGGCCAGAGCGCCGACTGCGCAGCCGAGCCGCTGGAAGCCGAGCACCCGTTGTTCATCCTCTACACCTCCGGCTCCACCGGCAAACCGAAGGGCGTGCTGCACACCTCTGGCGGCTACCTGGTGTACGCCAGCTACACCCACGAGCTGGTGTTCGACCTGCGCGAGGACGACGTGTACTGGTGCACCGCCGACGTGGGCTGGGTCACCGGCCACAGCTACGTGGTGTACGGGCCGCTCGCCAACGGCGCCACCACGGTGATGTTCGACGGCGTACCGAACTATCCGGACTTCCGGCGTTTCTGGCAGGTGATCGACAAGCACAAGGTGAGCCTGTTCTACACCGCGCCCACCGCTATCCGCGCGCTGATGCGCGAGGGCGAAGGACCGGTGAAAGCCTGCTCGCGCGCGTCGCTGCGCGTGCTCGGTTCGGTCGGCGAGCCGATCAATCCGGAAGCCTGGGAGTGGTATTACCGCGTGGTCGGCGACGAGCGCTGCCCGATCGTCGACACCTGGTGGCAGACCGAAACCGGCGGCATTTTGATCACACCGCTGCCCGGCGCCATCGACGCCAAGCCTGGCTCGGCCACCCTGCCCTTCTTCGGCGTGAAGCCGGCCATCGTCGACGCCAACGGCGAGGTGCAGCAAGGCGCCTGCGAAGGCAACCTGCTGATCACCGACTCCTGGCCGGGACAAATGCGCACGGTGTACGGCGACCACCAGCGCTTCATCGAAACCTATTTCAGCGCGTATCCGGGCAATTACTTCACCGGCGACGGCGTGCGCCGCGACGAGGACGGCTACTACTGGATCACCGGCCGCGTCGACGACGTGATCAACGTCTCCGGCCACCGCATCGGCACCGCCGAGGTGGAGAGCGCGCTGGTATCGCACCCCAAGGTGGCTGAGGCGGCCGTGGTTGGCTGCCCGCACGAGATCAAGGGCCAGGGCATCTATGCCTACGTCACCCTGGTGGCGGGCGAGACCGGCACGGACGAGCTGCGCAAGGAGCTGGTGGCGTGGGTGCGCAAGGAGATCGGCCCGATTGCCACGCCCGATTACCTGCAGTGGGCACCGGGCCTGCCGAAGACCCGCTCGGGCAAGATCATGCGCCGCATCCTGCGCAAGATCGGCGAGAACGCACCCGACCAGCTCGGCGACATCTCCACGCTGGCCGATCCGGGCGTGGTGAAAAACCTGGTCGATGAGCGCCTGATCAAATGACCCAGGTAGGAGCGCAACCTGTGCGCGATCTCTCGTGGCAAGCAGGACAAACAGCTTTCGCGCACACGGTGCGTTCCTACATCACCGAGATCCCATGCCGGACGTACTGATCGCCGACGACCATCCACTGTTCCGCGATGCCCTGCGCCGCGCCGTGATCACCGCACTGCCCGACGCGCAGACACATTGCGCCGACAGCGTGCACGCCCTGCTCGTTCTGATCGAGCAGTTTCCCGAAGCGGACTTGCTGCTGCTGGATCTGCACATGCCCGGCGCGCGTGGCTACTCGGCGCTGGCGCACATCCGCGGCCAGTATCCGGGCCTGCCCACCATCGTGGTGTCCGGCCACGAGGAGGCGCAGGTGGCGCGGCGCGCGCTGGCGCACGGCGCGTCGGGCTATATCCCGAAGTCCACGCCGGGCGATGAGATCGTCAGGGCGATCCATGCGGTGCTCGAGGGCGACACCTGGCTGCCGCACCAGTTGGTGGGCGGCGAGATCGCACTGAAGAACGACGAAGCGGATATCGCCGCGCGGGTCGCGTCGCTCACGCCGCAGCAGTTCCGCGTGCTGACGATGATCGCCGAAGGGCAGCTCAACAAGCAGATCGCCTGGGACCTGGGCGTCTCCGAGGCCACGGTGAAGGCGCACATGACCGCGATCATGCGCAAGCTCGGGGTCAACAATCGTACCCAGGTGGCGCTCGCCGCCAGCCAGCTGGCGGTGGATCCGGGGGCGATGCAGACGTTGCCGGACGACGAGTCCGAGTAACGCAGGCTCAGCCGCTGCTGGCCTGCTTGCGCAACAGCGCCCCCAGCAGCGCGCGCAAGGCCGCAGGACGCACCGGTTTGTGCAGCAGCGGGTAGCCCAGCTCGCGGGCGCGCTGCTTCAGCTCGCTGCTGCCGTCGGCGGTGATCATCGCCACCGGCGGCAGCGTACCCAGCCGCATGCGCAGATGCTGCAGGGCCTGCAGCCCATCGACGCTGTCGGCGAGATGGTAGTCGGCAAGCAGCAGGTCGATGCCGCCGGCTCGCAGCTGCGCCTCGGCCTGCATCACGTCTTCGGCGACACGGCAATCCACCCCCCAACGTTTGAGCAAGGCTTGCATGCCGTCGAGGATGCTGGGGTCGTTGTCCAGGCAAAGGACAGTCAGCGCGAGCTGCTCGCCCGTGGGCAACCGCGGCGCTACGGCCGGGCGACGCGGCACCGCGGCCACCCGCGGCACCACGCAGGCGAAGCAGCTGCCCTTGCCCTCACGCGAAGACAGCGCGAGCCGGTGGCCCATGATCGCGGCGATGCGGTCGCAGATCGACAGGCCCAGCCCCAGCCCCTTTTCGCCCCACGGTGACGGCCGCTGCAGCCGCTGGAACTCGTCGAAGATGTTGGCGCGCTGCTCAGGCGCGATGCCCGGGCCGGTATCCCAGACTTCGATGCGCACCTCGTTGCCGTGCCGGCGCGCGCCCAGCAGCACGCCGCCGGCGCGGGTATAGCGCAGCGCGTTGGAGAGAAAGTTCTGCAGGATCCTGCGCAGCAGTTGCGGGTCGCTGCGGATCGACAGGCGCGTGGACACCACGCGCAGGCGCAGCCCGCGCTGCTCGGCGACCACCGCGAACTGCGCCTTGAGCGAGTCGAACAGGTCGGCCAACGCGAAGTCGCTGTACTCGGGTTGGTAGCGACCGGCATCGAGGCGGGAGACATCGAGCAGCGCGTCGAGCAGATCCTCCGCCGCGCGGAACGAGGCATCGATGCGTTCGGCCAGGCGGCTGGATTCTTCATCGAGCGCCGGTTGCTGGCGCAGCGCCGAAGTGAACAGGCGCGCGGCGTTGAGTGGTTGCAACAGGTCATGGCTGGCGGCGGCCAGGAAGCGCGTCTTGGACACCATCGCCGATTCGGCTTCGCGCTGCGCGCGGGCGGTGGCGTCCAGCGCCTCGCTGAGTTCGGCAGTGCGCTGCTCCACGCGCTGCTCGAGATATTCGTTCGCCTCGCGCAGGGCCAGCTCGGCGTGCTTGTATGCGGTGACGTCGGTGTAGGTGGTGACGTAGCCGCCGCCGGGCAGCGGGCGCCCACGCATTTCGATCACCGTGCCGTCCGGGCGAACGCGCTGGAACAGGTGCGGCGTGCCGGCGCGCAGGTGGCCGATGCGCTTGGCCACATGCGCTTCCACTTCCCCCGGGCCGCATTCCCCGTGCTCGGCGTTCCAGCGGATCAGATCGGCCACCGGCACGCCGATGTAGACCATGCCATCGGGGTAGTCGAACAGCTCCAGATAGCGCCGGTTCCAGGTGACCAGGCGCATCCGCGCGTCGACCACGCTGATGCCCTGCGACACGTTTTCCAGCGTGGTGGACAGCAGCTCGCGGTTGAAGCGCAGCTCCTGCGAGGCCTCGTCCATCAGCGCCATCGCCTCGGCGATGTCCAGGCCCGAGCCGGACAGCGCGCCCATCAAGATGCGGCGCGCGCTGGCCGCACCCACGGCGCCGGCGAGCAGGCGCTCGGTGTACTGGATCAACGCGCGATCGGCGGCGCCATTGGGATCCAGCGCCTTGCCCTGGCGCAGGCCGTATTCGGCGAAGGCGCGCTGGGAACTGCGCTCGCCGACGATGCGCCCGGCGATCGTAAGCAGATCGCCCACCGCAACACGGCCGCGCCAGTCGCCCGCCGTGCTGCTGCTGGCAACGAACGGATCGACGAACATCGCCGCGTGGATGCGCTCGGCCAGCGTGGGGCGGAAGCGCAGCGAGATGAAGATCAGGCACGCGACGTTCACCAGCAGCGACCAGAACGTGCTGTGCATCACCGGGTCCCAGCCGCTGAGGTGGAACAGCGCCTGCGGCCGCAGCCACTCGATGCCGAACGGTCCGAGCCGCAGCCACTCGGCCGTGCGGTCAACCGCCGGCAGCAGGAGGGTGTAGATCCACACCCCGAACCCGGCGAGCAGACCGATCGCCACGCCTGCCTGGCTGGCCCCGCGCCAGTACAGCGCGGCGACGATCGCCGGCGCGAACTGCGCCACCGCCGCGAAGGCGAGCAAACCGGTAGCGGCGAGGTTGGCATTGTCGGCCACCACGCGGTAATAGCCGTAGGCGAGCAGCACCAGCACCACGATCGCCACGCGGCGGATGCGCAGCAGCAGCAGCGAGAGGTCCTGGCGCTGCTCCAGATGCAGCCGGCGGATGCGCAGCAGCGCGGGCATCACCAGATCGTTGCTGATCATGGTGGAAAGCGCGACGGTGGCCACGATCACCATGCCGGTCGCCGCCGAGAACCCGCCGAGGAACGCGATCAGGGCGACGCCGCGATCGCCGTGGGCCAGCGGCAGATTCAGCACCCAGGCGTCGGCCACGCCGCCGCGCACGGAAGGCACGTGCATGCCGGCGGCCACGATCGGCAGGACCGCTGCGCTGATCAGCAGCATGTACAGGGGAAACATCCAGCGCGCGCGGCGCAGGTCGCGCGGGTCTTCGCACTCCACCACGCCGATCTGGAACTGTCGCGGCAGGCAGAACATCGCGCAGAACGCGAGCAGGGTCTGCGCCAGGAAGCCCGGCGACTGCCCGTGGGTGAAGGGCGTGGTAGGCAGCGTGAGCAGCTCATGCGGGCCCGGCCCACGCCACAAGGCGTAGATGCCCAGGCCGAGGAAGGCGAGCAGCTTGATCACCGATTCCAGCGCAATGGCCAGCATCATGCCGTGGTGGTGCTCGCTGGCATCGATGCTACGCGTGCCGAACAGGATGGCGAAGGCCGCCAGCAGCAGGGCGCACCACAGGGCGCTGTCGGTCGACGGCACGATGGCGTCGGCGTCGATGCCCGACAGCACGTCCACCGACATCGCCATCGCCTTGAACTGCAAGGCGAGGTAAGGCACCACGGCGGTTACCGCGATCAGCGCGACCAGCGCCGCCAGCCCGTGCGACTTGCCGAACCGGGCACCGATGAAGTCGGCGATGGTGGTGATGTTGCGCTGCCCGGCCACCGTCACCAGGCGCGTCATCAGGCCGAAGCCGAGGATGAAGAGCAGGGCCGGGCCGAGGTAGATCGGCAGGTACGCGAGGCCGTCGCGTGCGGCCGTGCCCACGGCGCCGTAGAAGGTCCACGACGAGCAGTACACCGCCAGCGCCAAACTGTAGACCAGCGGGCGCAGGCGCGGCTTGCTGGGGTACAGCGGCTGGCGATCGCCCTTCCAGGCCACCGCGAACAGCACGCCCACGTACAGTGCGGCCACCACCAGCAGCAGCCAACCAGAGATCACGTTCTACCCTCGCCCGATGCGTGCGCTTTCGCCGCGCGAAATCCCGGTTCTTGTGCGGACCCGCTCGGGGACGGCACCATGCCGGCATGACCGATGGCCAACCGCCGACCGTCCTCAAACTAGCAGAGGGCCTACGCGATGACGAGATTCATCTCTGGACAATACCGCACGACCACACCGCGGGGCGCGCGCCGTTGCGCCAGCTGCTGGGACGTTACCTGGGCTATGCCGCTGAGCAGGTCGTACTAACTGACTCGGCGCACGGCCGGCCCGAGCTCGCCGGTCCGCACCGCGAGGCGCTGCGTTTCAACTGGTCGCACAGCGGGGGCCGCGCGCTGGTGGCGATCGCACGACACGTCCAGCCGGGGATCGATCTGGAGCATCGGCAGCGGCGCGGCGCGCGGGACGTCCTGGCGCTGGCGCAGCGCTTCTTTGCACCGCAGGAAGTACAGACACTGTGTGCGCTGCCGGCCGCTGATCGGGCGCCGGCGTTCCTGCGGCTCTGGACACTCAAGGAAGCCTTGCTGAAGGCCGAAGGCCGCGGGCTCGCGTACGGCTTGCATCGCGTGGTGGTGGAGCTGGGGGAAGCCGCGCCGGTGCTGCGCGAGTTCGGCGACGAGTCGTTGGCGTCATGGCAGCTGCAAGAGCTGTCCCTGGAACCCGGCTGGGTGAGTGCGATCGCTTGGCATGGACCGCCTATGCAACTGCGCTGGCGCGGCGAGTCCGGCTGATCCACATGGCTCTCGTTGGCGTACTCTTGGCGTCCGCCGCAGCGCCGATATCGACGCGCGGGCTTCTCCGTGACTGCTGGTTTGCCCTCCATGACTCTGCTCAGCGTCAACCTCAACAAGATCGCGGTGCTGCGCAATTCGCGCGGCGGCGACGAACCGTCCCTCGCCCGCGCGGCGCATACCTGCATCGAAGCGGGCTGTGGCGGTATCACGGTGCATCCGCGCCCCGACCAGCGGCATATCCGGCCCGACGACGTGCGCCTGCTGGCACAGCTGTTGCGCGGCCGGGTCGAGTACAACATCGAGGGCAACCCTTTCGCGCCGCCACGCGATGAGTACCCCGGCCTGGTGGCCTTGGCCAGGGAAGTCCGCCCGACCCAGATCACCCTGGTGCCGGACAGCGACGGGCAGATCACCTCCGATCACGGTTTCGACCTGGACCGCGACGCCGATCGGCTGGCGCCGCTGGTGGCTGAGTTTCGGGAGATGGGATGCCGCGTGAGCCTGTTCGTCGATGCCGGCACGGTGCAGTTCGAGGCAGCGGTACGGATCGGCGCCCAGCGCGTCGAGATCTATACCGGGCCATATGCCCACGCGTTCGCCCGCGGCCATGTCGATGTCGAGCTGGCGCGATGTGTGGAGACGGCGCGGCGCGCGCAGCAGGCCGGGCTCGCGGTGAACGCGGGACACGATCTGAGCCAGGCGAACCTGGGCACCTTCAAGGCGGCGATTCCCGGCTTGGCCGAGGTTTCCATTGGTCACGCGCTGATCGGCGAGGCGCTCTACGATGGCTTGGCGCCCACCGTTCGACGGTATCGCCAGATCCTCGACTGAGGATCGCTGCCCGCAGCGCATCGGCAACGCGATGCGGTAACCCCAACAAAAAACCCCCGCCGAAGCGGGGGTTTTTCGTAATTGCGTCCGGACATCGACCGTAGCGATTTACTGTTCGGTGAATCCGATCTTGGTCAAGCCGTAGCTCTTCGCATCCGCCAGCGCGCGGGCCACATATTCGTAGGCCACCGCATCGTCGGCGTTGATCTGGATCTCCGGCTGATTGGTCTGCTGCGAGATTACCGCCATCTGTGCCCGCATGCCGCTTTCGTCGACCGGCACGTCGTTCCAGTACAGCGAACCGGACGCGTCGATCTTCAGGCTGATCGGATCCAGGTGATCGGTATCCGGCGGCGGGTTGTTGGTCGGCTGCGGCAGATCGATCTTCACATCGTGCGTCACGATGGGCGCGGTGAGCATGAAGATGATCAGCAGCACCAACATCACGTCGACCAGCGGCGTGACGTTGATGTCGGCCATCGGACCCTTGCCGCTTCCAGTACTGAAAGCCATGGTCTTTACTCCTTGCCCGTCGTGATGAAGCCGACGTGGACCATGCCCTGGCCCTTCGCATCGGAGAGGATCTTCTTCACGATCTTGTACTCGGTCGTCTTGTCGGCGCGGATCTGGAGTTCCGGCTGGGGCGACTTGGAAGCTGCCACGGCAAACGCCGCCTTCAGCTGGTTCTCGTCGACTTCCCGGTCGTCCAGATACATCGCGCCGTCAGGCGTCACGGCCAGGTCCATCGGCTCGATGTGCTTGTCGTCGGTCGCCTTCGGATTGGCCGTGGGTAGCTTGACGTCAATCCTGTGGCTGGCCAGCGGTGCCGTGATCATGAAGATAATCAACAGCACCAGCATCACGTCGACCAGCGGCGTGACGTTGATTTCCGACATCGGACCGCCGGAACTTCCACCGGTGCTCATTGCCATGGGTCAGGCCCTCACTTGCCTTCGACGCGGGCGCCGGTGGCGAAGAAGTCGTGCAGGTCGTGCGCGAACTCGTCGAACTGCGCGTAGGTCAGGCGGTTGGCGCGGTTGAAGAAGTTGTACGCAAGCACGGCCGGGATCGCGGTGAACAGACCGATCGCGGTCATGATCAGCGCCTCACCCACCGGACCGGCCACGGCCGTCATCGAGGCATTACCCGCCGCGGCGATGCCGATCAGCGCGTTGTAGATGCCCCACACGGTACCGAGCAGACCCACGAACGGCGCGGACGAACCGACCGTAGCGAGCAGGGTCAGGCCACCTTCCAGACGCAGGCTCTCGCGAGCAACGGCCTGACGCAGGGCGCGGTCGATGAACTCGGAACGGCTGAGCGTCTGGGCCAGACCGTTGCCCGAAGCACCGGCCTGCTGGTGATGGGCCACGGCCGAGGCGGCGTCGAGCGCGATCTTCGAGAACGGTTCGCCCTTAGGCTGCGCCTCGAGCTCACGGATGGCTTCCTGGGTGGAACTGGTGTTCCAGAAGCCGTCGATCACCTTGTCCGCTCGCGAACGGACCATCGCGTTGCGGATCGCGTTGGCCACGATGAAGTACCACGAGGACACCGACATGATCACGAGCGTGACCAGCACGATCCAGCCGATCGGGTCGAGGTTGTGGATGAGGTCACCGAAGCCCATCTGCTTCATGGCTTCGGAGTTGGTCAGTGGTGCAGAGGTCTGTTGGAACATAACGCTACCCTTGGGAAGTCAAGCGTGAACTGTAACTGTAATGGGGATTACAGCTGATTGAGGTTGAAATTGACCGGGACGCGGGCATAGCCCTCAACCTTCTGCCCATTGCGAATGGTCGGGTTGAAGCGCCAACGACGTGCCGCATCCATTGCTGCACGATCAAGCTCGCGGTAGCCACTGGAGACGTCCACCTTGACGTCCTTCACCGTGCCATCGACGGCCACGAGAATGAGCAGGGTCACCGTACCCTCATGCCGCTGGCGAATCGCCTGTGGCGGGTAGCGCGGCTGCATGCGGCTGTTGTAGCTCAGATCCTGGCTGGCCGTGATGTCCGACGGCGGAGCCGGCGGTGCAGGCGGCGCAGGAGGAACCGGCGGCGCAGGATTCGTCGTCGCCTCATCCACGGCCGGCGGCGGAGCCGGCGGCGGCGGGGTAGGCGGCGGAGTCTTCTGCTGGATGATCTTCGGCGGCGGCTGCTTGGGCGGCTCCGGCGGCGGGGGCGGCGGGGGCGGCGGGGGCGGCGGCGGTTCGATGAAGTTGACCTGGACGACCTTATCCTTCTCTTTCTGTGCCTGCTTGGGCGGCGCCATGGGCGCCACCAGCATCAGGAACGCGAAGGAATGCAGCGCGATGGCAGCTGCCAACGCCCAGGTGCGCCTCCAATTGAACGACTTGTTGTCGAGTTCTTCGTTGCGTGAGGCCATCTGTCACTATCTTGAAGCTAGTCGATCGGTGGGCGTTTGCCGCAGCGCTTGACCCGTAATTCGCGCCTTGAAGCAACGGATTACGGCACTATTTTTCGCGCGCGGAAAGATTTCAACGGTACATCAGCACAAGGCGTTTGTATAGCTCCCGGACGCATGGTTTGGACGTCCATTTGCCCCCGAGAACAACACCTTGTGTCCTTACTTGGCTCCAGCCTTCTTCAACCAGTCCTTGGCCTTCGCAGCAGTTTCCGGATCCTGTGCTGCCTGTTTCATGGCAGCGATGGCAGCAGGCTTGTTCTTCAGGCCCCGCTCCGACTCCGCCAACAGCATGTACGCCGAACCACGGTGCTGGACGCCCTTGGCGATGCCCTGCTGGATGAGCGTGCGCGCCTCGCTGTACTTGTTCTGCGAAAGGAGCAACTGACCGGCGCGGACGGCAGCTTCGCCATCCTTGCCCATCGGCATCGCCTTCTTGTAAGCGTCGATCGCTCTGCTCTCGTTGCCGCTCACGTAATTTGCGTCACCGAGCAGCTTGTAATTGTCGTAAGACGAGGGCACCACACCCTTGCTCATGCCCTCATCGAGCGTCTGCACGGCCTTGCTGGCGTTGGACTTCGGATCGTCCGAATTCTGACCGGTGATGAGATAGAGCTTAGCGAGGTTGACGTAGTCCTTCTCGCTCTTCAGCGCACCCTGGGCCTTCGCCTTTTCCATCAGGGCGATCGCCTCCGGGTACTTCTGCGCCTGCATCATCACGGCAACGGCGTTGTTGAGGGCCGTGGTGTCGTTCGGATTGGCGGCGAGCTGCTGCTCGGCAAGCTGGGCGGCCTGATCGTTCTGGCCGGACTCGGCGTAGCTGGCCATCAGGATCTGGTTCCAGCTGCTCTGCGGCTTGTCGGTCATCGACAAGGCCTGCTTCATCGCAGCGATCGCCTCGGGATATTTTTCGAGGCGGTAATACGCATTGCCCTCGAGCGCGTGCGACTCGGCAGTGTCCTTCTTACCCTCGCTACGCCACTTGGCAATCGTGTCGATGGCCGGCTGGTACTGCTCATCGGCAAGCTGGAACTGGGCAAGTTCGTACTGCAGCTGGAAGTAGGTGTCGTTCGGCAGCACGCCGTTGTCGATGGCCTGGCTCAGGAGGGCGATGGCACCCTTGAGATCGCCGGCGTTGTACTTGACGTTGGCCAGACCCTGCAGAGCCAGTGCCTGGGCGTATTTGCTTTTGCTGCTGTCGACGATTGGCTGCAGGATCTGCGATGCCTTGGCCGCATCACCCGAGTTCACCGCGTCCAGACCCTCGTTGAGCGCCTTCTGATCCTTGGAACTGGTCAGATCGAGCTTGGGCTCCTTACGGGTCGCGTTGGGGTACAGCGCCTCCTTCTTTTCCTTCTCGGCATGGGCATGAGCCATGGCCGGCGTGGCGGCGATGGTCAGAGCAAGGGTGGCGCCTGCCAGCATCTTGAACAGGGGGGCATGCTTCATGGCTGTCCTCTTGTCGGGTTTACGCACGACGGCGTAAGGGGATCGCCAAGACTAACGGCACATGCAACCGATAACAAGTCGCGCCGCCGCATGATGTCTTTATAAAAATCAAACGTTTAGCATGCGCGCCCGTATCGACTTCTGCATCCGGAAACGCGCAAAAATTTGCGGCGGCGCCATCGTGGATGAACGCCGCCGTAATAATACGCTGCCGATGTCGGTCAGATATCGAGGTTGGCGACCTTCAGCGCATTCGCCTCAATGAAGTCGCGGCGTGGCTCGACCGCCTCGCCCATCAGCATCGAGAACATCTGGTCGGCGGCAAAAGCGTCCTCGATGCCGACCTGCAGCATGCGCCGCGTTTCCGGGTTGACGGTGGTTTCCCACAGCTGCTCGGGGTTCATTTCGCCCAGGCCCTTGAAGCGCTGGATGGTGCGCCCCTTTTTCGCCTCGTCCAGCAGCCAGCTGCGGACTTCGGCGAAGCTGGTCACGCCACGCGACGCATTGCCGCGCCGGATCACCGCCTCGCTCTGGATCAGGTCGGACAGCTGTCGACTGACGTGAAGGATCGGCCGGAACTCGCTGCCGCCGAAGAACGGCTGCGGCAGCAGCCAGGTGTGGTTGATCCCGTGCTGGTCGCGCACCACCTCGATGGCCGCGGGCTGCTCATCGACCGCCGGGCGCAGGGCCATGCGGTAACGCGGCTTGCCCAGACCGCTGGCTGCGAGTCGCGCGGTGGCGCCATCCAGCCAGCGCTGCATGGCAGCCGCGTCACTCCACAGATCGGGCTCGATCGGAGCGTGCTCGAGCAGCGCGGTGAATACCGCCGCATCGAATCGGTGGCTGAGCCGTGCGATCTGGTCCAGCGCTCCCTGGTAGTCGCGTAGCAGCCTCTCCAATGCCTCGCCGGTGATCGGCGGGACACCTGGCGCGCTCGTCAGCTCAGCGTTGTCCACCGCGTTGGAGATCAGGTATTCGTTGAGCGCGGCGTCATCCTTGAGGTACATCTCCTGCTTGCCCTGCTTGAGCTTGTACAGCGGCGGCAGGCCGATATAGACGTGGCCGCGCTCGATCAGCTCCGGCATCTGCCGGTAGAAGAACGTCAGCAGCAGGGTGCGGATGTGCGAGCCGTCCACGTCCGCGTCGGTCATGATGATGATGTGGTGGTAGCGCAGCTTGTCGGGGTTGTAGTCCTCCTTGCCGATACCGGTGCCCAGCGCCGTGATCAGGGTGCCGACCTCGGCCGACGACAGCATCTTGTCGAAGCGCGCCTTCTCCACGTTGAGGATCTTGCCCTTCAACGGCAGCACCGCCTGGGTCTTGCGGTTGCGGCCCTGCTTGGCTGAGCCGCCGGCCGAATCGCCCTCGACCAGGAACAGTTCGCACAGCGCCGGATCCTTTTCCTGGCAGTCCGCCAGCTTGCCCGGCAGGCCGGCGATATCCAACGCGCCCTTGCGGCGGGTCATCTCGCGCGCCTTGCGCGCCGCCTCGCGGGCGCGGGCGGCGTCGACCACCTTGGAGGCGATCGCCTTGGACTCGCTCGGGTGCTCCAGCAGGAACTCGCCCAGCTTCTCGTTGACCGCCTGCTCCACCGCGGTTTTCACCTCGGAGGAGACCAGCTTGTCCTTGGTCTGCGAGGAGAACTTCGGGTCGGGCACTTTCACCGACAGCACCGCGATCAGGCCTTCGCGCATGTCGTCGCCGGACAAGGCCACCTTGGCATTCTTGGCCAGGCCTTCCTTCTCGATGTAGTTCTGCAAAGAGCGGGTCAGCGCGGCCCGGAAGCCGGTGAGGTGGGTGCCGCCGTCACGCTGCGGAATGTTGTTGGTGAAGCAGAACATCGTCTCCTGATAGGAGTCGGTCCACTGCATCGCCAGCTCGACCACGATGCCGTCGGTCTCGGATTCGGATTTGAGGCTGATCACGTGCGGATGCAGCGGAGTCTTCAGCTGCGCCAGATGCTGCACGAACGAGGCGATGCCGCCTTCGTACGCGAAGCGATCCTGGCGGCCTTCGCCACGCTCGTCCTTCAGGTCGATGGTGACGCCTGAGTTGAGGAAAGCCAGCTCGCGCAGGCGCTTGGCCAGGATGTCGTAGTGGAACTCGATGTGGGTGAAGGTCTCCGGGCTAGGAGTGAACCGCACCCGGGTGCCGCGCTGGGCCGTGTCGCCCACCACTTTGACCGGATAGAGCGGCTCACCCAGCGCGTATTCCTGCAGGTGCTCCTTGCCGTCGCGCCAGATCGTCAACCACAGATGCGAACTGAGCGCGTTCACCACCGACACGCCCACACCGTGCAGGCCGCCGGACACTTTGTAGGAGTTCGCATCGAACTTGCCGCCGGCGTGGAGCACGGTCATCACCACCTCGGCGGTGGAGCGCCCTTCTTCCGGATGCGTGTCAACCGGAATGCCGCGACCGTTGTCGGTCACGCTGACCGATCCGTCGTCGTGAATGATCACGGTGACGTGATCGCAATAGCCCGCCAAGGCTTCATCGATGGAGTTGTCGACGACCTCGAACACCATGTGATGCAGGCCGGTACCGTCATCGGTGTCGCCGATGTACATGCCCGGGCGCTTGCGCACCGCCTCGAGGCCCTTGAGTACCTTGATGTTGCTCGAATCGTAGGTCGTATTCATGCAGTGACTGATCTCCGGCGCCGGGAACCCGTCCGGCATGGCGCCTTGATGGGCCGGCTAGGGTCTAACCGATAAATTATAGCAGGGGGCTCACCCTGCCCTGTTCCACGTGGAACAAGCGAGCATCGGAGCGCAATGCAACCGGACAATCGGTGCCAGTGACAAGAACCTGCGCCTTAGCGGCGCGAAGCTGATCGATAAGGGCCGCCTGGTGGCGAGCATCCAGTTCCGAGGCGAGATCGTCGATACAAACGATGGGCCATTCACCGGCATGCGTCGCATAGAGCTCCGCCTGAGCCAACAGGCAAGCTACGGCGGTAAGCTTCTCCTGACCACGCGATAGATGCTCGCGTAGAGGCGCATGCTCGTACGCTATCGTCCAGTCCGCCCGATGAGCCCCTTGCGTGGTGTGCCCGCGAGCCATGTCGCGACCACGCTGGGTTCCGAGCACCTCCCCCAGCGCCAGACCGTCGCCCCAGCCCTGGCGATAGCGAAGATCGACGGCGCCCAGCTCAGGCACCAGCTGAGCAGCGTATCCGGCCACCAGGACGCGCAACTCGTCCACATAACGCTCGCGCCAAGTGCCGATCGGCTCCGCCGTGCTCTCAAGCTCCTGTTCCCAAGGGGCGTAGAGATTCGCGAACGGCTCTCCAGCCCGCAGCAGGCTGTTGCGCTGTTTGAGAGCGCGCTGGTACCGGCGCCAAAGGTCCAGGAATTCGTGTTCCACGTGGAACACGCCCCAGTCGAGAAATCGCCTGCGCTCCTCGGCACCCGCGGCGATCAACGCATGCGAGCCCGGATCAAAACTCACCACCGCGCACGCACTCACCAGCTGGGAGATCGGCACGGTCTGCCCGTCCAGCCGCGCCAGCCAGCGCGACCCTTCCCGACCGAGTCCCACCCGCAGCGCTGCGGAGTCGGCACTGGTCAGCTCCGCATAGATCGATAGCGAACCCGCTCCCCTTTGCAGCAGCGCATCCCTGGCACCTGCCCGAAACGAGCGTCCATGGGAAAGCAGGAACACCGCTTCGAGCAAGCTGGTCTTTCCCGCACCATTGGCACCGACGAACACGTTGACGTCCGGACCGAGCTCAAGACTCACGTCCGCCAGGCAACGCAAGCCCTGCACACGAAGCTGGCTCAGCCTCATGACAGCGCTCCCAAAGAAGAACGCCGGAGCGTCTGAGGACGGCTCCGGCGTTCGGCGACAGCGCAGGTGCGGCGGGGGAAGTGCACGCGCTCCGGCGTCAGAGACGCAGCGGCATGATCACGTGCCGGGACTGGTCGTTGTCGTCTTCCTGCACCAGGCAGCTGGACTGCGCATCGCGCAGGTTCAGCCGTGCGCGTTCGCCGCGCAGTGCAGCAAGCGCATCGAGCAGGTAACCGACGTTGAAACCGACAGCGAGATCGGACACCGAGGTGTCGGCCTCGACCTCTTCCACCGCTTCTTCCTGCTCCGGGTTGTGCGCCACGATGCGCAGCTTGCCGGGCGACAGCTCCAGCTTGACGCCCCGGTACTTCTCGTTGGAGAGAATCGCCGCGCGCTGCAGCGCACCGCGCAGCACTTCGCGATCGAGCGTGGCGCGCTTGTCCGCACCGAGCGGAATCACCGCCTCGTAGTCGGGGAAACGGCCGTCGATCAGCTTGGACGTGAACACCACTTCGCCGCGTCGCACGCGCAGGTGGTTGCGGCCGAACTCGAGCTCCACCGTGCCGTCGCCGGTCTCGAACAGGCCGATCAGTTCATTCACGCCCTTGCGCGGAATGATGATCTGTCGCCGTGCCGAAACGGAGCTCTCAAGCTGCGTCTCCTTCAGCGCCAGCCGGTGGCCGTCGGTAGCCACGCAGCGTAGGGTGTGTTCCTGCAGGTCGAGCAGCATGCCGTTGAGGTAGTACCGCACGTCCTGGTTGGCCATGGCGAACGCCGTGCGCTCCATCAGGTCTTTGAGTACCTCTTCGGGCAGGCTGACCTTTTCGACCAGTTCGATCTCGTCGATGGTCGGAAACTCCGACGCGGGCAAGGTCGCCAGGGTGAAGCGGCTGCGACCCGCGTTGAGCGCCACGCGATCGCCGTTGAGCTTCAGCTCGATCTGCGCTCCGTCAGGCAGCGCGCGCACGATATCGAACAGCTTGCGAGCGGGGATGGTGACTTCACCGTCTGCCAGCTTATCCGCCGCCGTGCCGGCGACCATTTCCACTTCCAGGTCGGTGCCGGTGAGGGAAACGCGGCCGTCGGCAACCCGAACCAACAGGTTGGCAAGAACCGGCAGGGTCTGGCGACGTTCGACGACGCCCACGACCTGCTGAAGCGGCTTGAGCAGGGCTTCTCGTTGGATGCTGAATTGCATGAATGGGCGTCCCCTACACTGCTTTTCTGTTTTTAAAAGAAGGCTGGTTGTTGTTGTTGAGGCGGTGCACAAGCCTCAAAACCAATCTTTTGCCTTTCGAATCAATGCGATAGGCGTTTCTGAAGCTGTGCCCGGCGCCTTGGTCTGACTGTGCGCCAATTGTGGATAAATTTCGGTGCCAAAGCATCCCCCTCTTATCCACAGCTTCCAACCCGGCTTATCAAGAACTTGTGTCGCCAGCCTTCCGCCATATCAACCGGTGAGGGTTCGGATCAGCTGCTCCCAGTCCTGACGCATGCGCGCATCGGTCTCGCTGAGCTTCTTGATGGTGCGGCAGGCGTGCAGCACGGTAGTGTGGTCGCGCCCACCGAAGGCCTCGCCGATCTCCGGCAAGCTGTGCTCGGTGAGTTCCTTGGCCAGCGCCATCGCCATCTGTCGCGGGCGCGCGAGCGAGCGCACTCGCCGCTTGGACAGCAGGTCCTGCAAGCGCACGTTGAAATATTCGCCCACGATCTTCTGGATGTTCGGAATCGTCACTGCCTGGGCGTGCGTAGCCAGCAAGTCGCGCAGCGTTTCCTCGGCGAAGTCGGTGGTGATCGGACGGCGGAAGAAGTTCGCCTTGGCCGCCAGCGTGTTGAGCGCGCCCTCGAGATCGCGCACGTTGGAGCGGATGCGCTTGGCCAACAGCATCGCCACGCTCTCGCTCACCTCCACGCCCTTGTCCTGCGCCTTGGACAGGAGAATTGCCGCGCGGGTCTCGAAATCCGGCGGCTCGATCGCCACCGACAAGCCCCAGCCCAGGCGCGACTTCAGCCGCGGCTCGAGCTTGTCCACTTCCTTCGGGTAGCGGTCGCAGGTGAGGATGATCTGCTGCTTGGACTCGAACAACGCATTGAAGGTGTGGAAGAACTCTTCCTGCGTGGTGTCCTTGCCGGCGAAGAACTGGATGTCGTCGATCAGCAGCGCATCGACCGAACGGAAGCGCTGCTTGAACTGGTCCATGCTCTTGGCGCGCAGCGCCTCGATCATCGAGCCGACGAACTGCTCCGAACGCAGGTACAACACCTTGAAGTCCGGATTGCGCTCGCGCATCAGGTTGCCGGCGGCGTGCATCAGGTGGGTCTTGCCCAGCCCGGTGCCGCCGTACAGCAGCAACGGGTTGTAGGCCCGGCCCGGATTGGTGGCCACCTGCATCGCGGCGGCTTTGCCCAGCTGGTTGGATTTGCCCTCGACGAAGGTTTCGAAGGTGTAGTGCGGGTCCAGGTTATGGCTGAACTGGGTAGCCGGTGCCGGCGCGGCGACGCCAGCCGTTGCCCGCGCCGCCGTGGGCGCGCTCGCCGGCCGGCTCGGCGCCGCGCGGGGCGCGCTCGAGCCCACTTCCAGACGCACCGTCAGCGCATGTCCGGTCAGCTGCTGCAGTACGCTCTCGATCAGCGGCAGGTAGCGGTCGCGCACCGTGTCGAGCGTGTACGGATTGGGCGCGAACAACTGCAGCCCCGTGTTCTCGTCACGAGCCTGCAGGGGCATCAACCAGGTATGCAGTTCCTCGGCGCCAAGCTCGCCGTCCAGACGCTCCAGACAGCGCCGCCAAAGATCACTCATGAATGCTTTTCAACCACGGCTGGGGCGCTTTCGCGCGGGGTGGGCCGGCAAGTCTAGCAGTACCGTCCACCGGGTTTGGCACCTTTATCCACACCCCTGTCCACAGGAGATAGAGCGCGTCGCGGGCGCAACAATTGACAGCGCACCGCTTTGTTCCGCATACTTTTCAACCTTTTTCTCAACTTACTCAGGAGGAAGCCATGAAGCGGACCTTCCAGCCCAGCAAGCTCAAGCGCGCCCGCACCCACGGCTTTCGTGCCCGCATGGCCACGGCCGACGGTCGCAAGGTACTCAATGCGCGTCGTGCCAAGGGTCGCAAGCGCCTGATCCCGTAAGCGGCGCGCTGATCGTGCGTGCCGCCGGCTTGCCGCGCGAGGCGCGGCTGTGCCGCGCCGGTGACTTCGCCGCCTTGCGTCAAGCCAGCGGCCGCTTCGGCGGCCGCTGTTTTTCTGTGCGCTATCGCCAGAACGAGCTCGGCCATGCGCGCATGGGCCTGGCCATCTCCAAGCGCGTGTCCAAGCGTGCCGTGGAACGCAACCGCATCAAGCGCCTGGCCCGCGAGTCGTTCCGACGTATTCGCCATGACCTGCCCGCCGTCGACCTGGTGCTGATGGCGCGTGAACAGGCCGCCGGTCTCCCCGGCACCGAGCTGCTGGCCGAGCTCGATGCGCTGTGGCGCAAGCTTGCGCCGTTGAAGCGCGCTCCCGCCGCCGGCACAATCGAGCGTTGACCTTCTTCTCTCCCGTCCTTTCGCTGCGCGTCGGCGCGGTGACCACCGGATCTGCCCCGCGATGAATCAAACGCGCACCTTCCTCCTTTTCGCCATGGTTGCCGTGGCGTACCTGCTGTGGAACGCCTGGGAGAAAGACTACGGTCCGCAGCCGCCGGTGCCGGCCGCTGCCACCACCGCCGGTGCCGCATCCAGCGCTGCTGCCGCCGATGGCAGCGTGCCCGGTGCGAGCGCGCCGACGCCGGCCATTCCCTCGGCGACAGGAGGCTCCGCGCCGGCCGGTCAGCTGGTCACCGTCACCACCGACGTGCTGCGCCTGACCATCGACACGCGTGGCGGCAGCCTGGTGCGCTCGGAGTTGCTTAACTACCCGGTGACGCCGCGCACGAAGAAGAATCCCGATCCCGCGCCGATCCGCCTGCTCGACGACAGCGCCACGCATTTCTTCGCCGCGCAGGATGGCCTGATCAGCGCCAACGGCCCGGCCCCGGACCATCGTGCCCTGTTCCAGGCCAGCGCCACCAGTTACACGCTCGACAAGGGCCAGGACGCGCTGAAAGTGGATCTGGTCTGGACCGATCCCTCCGGCGTGCGCGTGACCAAGCGCTACACCGTGCATCGCGGCAGTTATGTGGTGGATCTCTCGCAGCAGATCGACAACGGCAGCGCCAAACCGTGGACCGGCAACGCCTACCGCCAGCTGCAGCGCGTGGTGCCGCCGCCGCCGGTGCACAGCAATTTCCTGGAGAAGTTCTCCGACCAGTCGCGCTACAGCTTCTTTGGCGTGGCGTGGTACAGCCCGGAAAAGAAGTTCGACAAGCTGCCCTTCGACAAATTCGAGAAGGAGCCGCTGAACCTCGCCATCACCGGCGGCTGGACCGCGATGGAGCAGCACTACTTCGTCACCGCCTGGCTGCCGCCGGCGAACGATGCGGAAACCTTCTCCACCGCCGTGATCAAGGACCAAGACGGCCCGCGCTACCTGATCCGCGACATGGGGCCGAGCATCACCGTCGCGCCGGGCCAGCAGGGCACCAGCGCCGCTCGTCTCTACGTGGGTCCGAAGTTGCGCGAAAAGCTTGCCGCCATCGCGCCGGGGCTGGAGCTCACGCTCGACTACGGCATGTTCTCGATCGTCGCCAGCCCGCTGCACTGGATCCTCAACCAGCTGCACAAGTTCTCGGGCAACTGGGGCTTCGCGATCATCCTGCTGGTGCTGCTGATCAACGTGGCCATCTACAAGCTCAGCGAGGCGCAGTACGTTTCCGCCGCGCGCATGCGCAAGCTCAAGCCGCGGATGGATGCGCTCAAGGAGCGTTACGGCGACGACAAGCAGAAGATGCAGCAGGCGATGATGGAGCTGTACAAGAAGGAGAAGATCAACCCGGTCGCCGGCTGCCTGCCGGTGCTGATCACGATCCCGATCTTCTTCGCCCTGTACACGGTGCTGCGCGAGAGCGTCGAGCTTCGCCAGGCACCGTTCATCGGCTGGATCCACGACCTGTCGGCGGCCGATCCGTACTTCGTGCTGCCGGCGATCTACGTGCTGGTGATGCTTGCCACCCAGTGGATGATGCCGCAGCAGCCGGGCATGGATCCGACCCAGGCGAAGATGATGAAGTTCATGCCGCTGATGTTCGCGGTGATGTTCGCCTTCTTCCCGGCCGGCCTGGTGGTGTACTACATCGTCAACGGCCTGTGCCGTCTGGCCCAGCAGTGGTGGGTGACCCGCCGCATTGATCGCGCCGAGGCCGCCAAGGGCCAGGCGATCGCCAAGGGCTGATTGCATTTACGCCCGCCGCACGCCGCAGCGGGCGGCCGGGAGTGACGCTGCGTGAGTGATGCCGCGACCGTCGACACCATCGCCGCCATCGCCACGGCTTCGGGGGCTGCGGGCGTAGGCGTGGTGCGGGTCTCCGGTCCGGCCGTGCCGGACATCGCCAGCGCCCTGCTCGGCCGTATGCCGTTGCCACGTCACGCGCACTTCCTCGCCCTGCGCGATCGCGACGGTGCGCTGATCGATCGAGGCCTGCTGCTGCACTTCCCCGCACCGGCGTCCTACACCGGTGAACACGTGCTCGAGTTGCAGGTCCACGGCAGCGCGGTGTTGCTCGATGCGCTGCTGCGCCGCGTGTGCGAGCTGGGCGCGCGGCTGGCGCGGCCGGGCGAATTCACCGAGCGCGCCTTCCTCAATGGCAAGCTCGATCTGGTCCAGGCCGAGGCGGTGGCCGATCTCATTGCGGCCCGCTCGCAGCTGGCCGCCCGCGCGGCGCTGCAGTCAATGGAAGGCGCGTTCTCGCGGCGCGTGCAGCACCTGCTCGATGCGCTGATCGCGCTGCGCGTGCACGTGGAGGCCGCCATCGATTTTCCCGAGGAGGAGATCGATTTCCTCGCCGACCCGGCCATCACCCGGCAACTGGATGCGCTACGCGAGGAGCATGCGCAACTGTTGCGCGAGACCGAGCGCGGCGTGCGCCTGAGCGACGGGTTGCGGGTGGCGATCATCGGCCGCCCGAATGCGGGCAAGTCCAGCCTGCTCAATGCGCTGGCCGGCCGCGATCGCGCGATCGTCACCCCGATCGCCGGCACCACCCGCGACGTGCTGCGCGAAAGCGTGCAGCTCGATGGCGTGACGCTCGAACTGGCCGACACCGCCGGCTTGCGCGATACCGATGACGTCGTCGAGCGCGAAGGGGTGCGCCGCGCACAGCAGGAACTGGCCCAGGCCGATGTGGCGCTGCTGGTCACCGAACAGGCGCATTGGGCCGACGACCTCGCACTGCTGGCGGATCTGCCCGATGCGGTGGTGCGGCTGATCGTCGTCAACAAGATCGACCGCGACGGCGCGCTGGGCGCACACGAAGCGGACGCAGCGGGCACCCTGTGGCTGTCCGCGCGCACCGGCGAGAACCTCGACGCCCTGCGCGTTCGCCTGCGCGAGTTGGCCGCCGCCGGCGGCGGCGAGGGCGCGTTCAGCGCGCGGCGTCGCCACGTGCTGGCCCTGCAGCAGGTGGGGAAACACCTGGAGCACGCCGCCGCGGTGCTGACGGCCACCCGCGCCGGCGAACTGGCCGCCGAGGAGCTGCGCCAGGCGCAGCACGCGCTGGGCGAAATCACCGGCAGCTACACCAGCGACGACCTGCTCGGTGCGATCTTCGGTTCGTTCTGCATCGGCAAGTGATCAGCTCGATCGCGTGAGCAGCGCGTCGACCTCGGCCGCGTGGGGCATGCCGCCCTGCGCGCCGAGCCGGGTCACCGACAGCGCGGCCGCAGCGCAGGCCTTGCGCACGGCCTGCTGCAAGCCCTCGCGCAGATAGACCGCCAGCGCGCCGTTGAAGGTGTCGCCAGCCCCGGTGGTGTCGACCACGGGAACCGCAAAGCCGACCTGGTGCTGCGGATCGCCATCGTCGCGGTACCACGCACCCTCGCCGCCGCGGGTGAGCACCACCGGGCACGGCGCGCGCCGCATCAGCGCACGGAAGTCATCGCCCGCATCGGCGCCCAGTACGGTGGCCAGCTCATGCTGGTTCGGCGTGAGGTAGCTTGCTAGCGCAAGCCAGTCGCGCGGCAGCGGCTGCGCTGGGGCGGGATTGAGGATCACCGGCACGCCCAGGCGGTGGCCCAGCCGCACCGTGGCTTCTACCGACTCCAGCGGAATCTCCATCTGCACCAGTACTGCATCGGCGCGCTCGATCGCGCGCTGCGCCGCATGCACCTGCGCCGGTGTGACGCGTGCGTTCGCCGCAGGCACCACGATGATCTGGTTGTCGCCCTCGGCCACGGTGATCGAAGCGGTACCGCTGCCGACGTCGGGCAGTGTCGCCACGTGGGTGAGGTCGACGCCCTCATCCGCCAGCCCCTGTTTCAGGCTCGCGCCGAACGCGTCATCGCCCACCGCACCGACCAGCGTCACCTCGGCGCCCAGCCGTGCCGCGGCCACGGCCTGGTTGGCCCCTTTGCCGCCGGGCACGGTGAGGAAGCGCTCGCCGAGCAGGGTCTCGCCGGGCGTCGGAAAGCGCGCGGCTACGGTCACCAGATCCATGTTGATGCTGCCGACGACGACGATGCGGGCCATGCCGCCTCCGGAGAAATACGTGGGTCGACGAGGATACGCGATGCGCTGCCACCAGGCCGCAGCGTTGGCCCGACCGCGACGTCGAACAAGTGGGCCGCACGCCGTCATCGTCGCCAAGAACGAAAAAGCCCACCGCATGGGTGGGTCTTCTATTTGCAACAGAGAGGGGCGAGTTACTGCGCGCGCCCGACGCCCGAGTCGCCCTGCTCCAGCGGCGGCGGCGTGCCGGCCACGGCGAGCAGCGACTGCGCGTAACCGTCTTCCAGGCTGATCGTGGAGACCTCGTCCCACGAGAAGAACGACGCCTCGCGCAGCCATTCGGCGTCGGGTGTGATCTCCTGCATGTTGAAGCCGTCCTCTTCCACGCTGAGCAGGCGCCCCACGTAACAGACCTCGGCCTCTTCCTCGCTGTCCACGTGTACGCCGATCACCGGCGCGAGTTGACCGGCAGCCTGCACCACCTCGCGAATGCCGTCGAGCGGGAAACCGCGCGGCACGCGTGGCAGGATGCCCTTGAGCGCCAGCGCTTTCTCCATGAACACGTGGTGCGTGTCCGGCGCTTCGAGCTCAGTGATGTCGCGGTGGCGCATGACGTACATGCCGTCGTAGGTGATGGCATCACCCACCACCCAGAGCAGGAAGAACTCCCGCCCGACGCCGCCCACGTAGCCACAGAAGCTGCCGTGCTCCAGCTCGCCACGCCACAACCGGATCAGCTGATGCTTCTGCTGCGCTTCGCGCAACTGGGCACGCTGGCCGGTGACTTTCAGTTCGATGACCTTGCCCATAACGCCCATTTTAACAGAGGGGGTGCGTTCGCTTGTTCAGAGGATGTAGCGGCTCAGATCCTGGTCCTGCACCAGGTCTCCCAGTGTTTTATCTACAAATTCGCCGTCGATAAGGTATTTTTCGCCGCTTTTGTCCGCCGCCTCATACGAGATGCTCTCCAGCAGCCGCTCCATCACGGTGTGCAGGCGGCGGGCGCCGATGTTCTCGGTGCGCTCGTTGACCTGGAACGCCACCTCGGCCAGCCGGTCGATCCCCGACTCGCTGAATTCGATGGTGACGCCCTCGGTGGCGAGCAGGGCGACGTACTGCTTGGTCAGCGCGTTGTTCGGTTCGCGCAGGATGCGCTTGAAGTCGTCCACGCTCAGCGCCGACAGTTCCACCCGGATCGGCAGGCGACCCTGCAGCTCCGGAATCAGGTCCGACGGACGCGCCAGCGAGAACGCGCCCGAGGCGATGAACAGCATGTGGTCGGTCTTGATCGGGCCGTACTTGGTGGACACGGTGGAGCCCTCCACCAGCGGCAGCAGGTCGCGCTGCACGCCTTCGCGGCTGACCCCGGCGTGGCCGTGGTCGGAGCGCTGGGCCACCTTGTCGATCTCGTCGATGAAGACGATGCCGTGCTGTTCGGCGGCGAACACCGCCTGGGCGCGCACCTCCTCCTCGTTGAGCAGCTTGCCGGCCTCCTCGTCGATCAGCAGCGGGCGCGCCGCCTTGATCGGCAGCTTGCGCGTCTGCGTCTTGCCGCCGCCGATGTTCTGGAACATCTGGCGCAGCTGGGCGCCCATCTCCTCCATGCCGGGTGGCGACATGATCTCCACGCCCACGTTCATGGCCGTTTCCAGCTCGATCTCGCGCTCGTCCAGCGCGCCTTCGCGCAGCTGCTTGCGCAGTTTCTGGCGGGTGTCGCTGTCGCTGGCCGGCGCCGGATCGTGGCTCCAGTCCGCCGGCGCCTGCCGGCGCGGCAGCAGCGCGTCGAGGATGCGGTCCTCGGCGCGGTCCTCGGCCTGCGAGCGCACGCGCTTGACCGCCTGCTCGCGGGTCAGCTTGTACGCCACGTCGGCCAGGTCGCGGATGATCGATTCGACGTCCTTGCCGACGTAGCCCACCTCGGTGAACTTGGTCGCCTCCACCTTCACGAACGGCGCGTTGGCCAGCGTGGCCAGCCGGCGCGCGATCTCGGTCTTGCCCACGCCGGTGGGGCCGATCATCAGGATGTTCTTCGGCGTCACTTCGTTGCGCAGCGCCGGCTCCAGCTGCATGCGCCGCCAGCGGCTACGCAGCGCCACGGCCACGGCGCGCTTGGCGTCGTGCTGGCCGATGATGTAGCGATCGAGTTCGTTGACGATTTCGCGGGGGGTCAGTTCGGACATGGATCTCACCGGGAGTCGGGGTTTGCGCCATCCCGGCGGCAGTCGGAATCCAGTGCCTCGATACGTCGACCCTGAACTCCGGCGCACGCCGGCATGACGCTGGAAGAGCGCGCGGGCGCGAGGTCTCCTACAGCTCTTCGATGGTGGTGTTGTGGTTGGTGTAGATGCAGATGTCGCCGGCGATCTTCAGCGACTTCTCGACGATGGTGCGTGCATCGAGCTCAGTGTTTTCCAGCAGCGCCTGCGCCGCGGACTGCGCATACGGGCCGCCGGAACCGATCGCGATCAGGCCGTGCTCGGGTTCGAGCACGTCGCCGTTGCCGGAGATCAGCAGCGAGGCGTCCTTGTCGGCCACCGCGAGCATCGCCTCCAGCTTTCCGTAGCGACGGTCGGTGCGCCAGTCCTTGGCCATCTCCACCGCGGCGCGGGTGAGGTTGCCGCCGTGCTTGTCCAGCTTCTGCTCGAACAGCTCGAACAACGTGAACGCATCGGCGGTGGCGCCGGCGAAACCGGCCAGCACGTCGCCCTTGCCGAGGCGGCGGATCTTGCGGGCGTTGGCCTTCATCACCGTGTTGCCCAGGGTGACCTGGCCGTCGCCGCCGATCACGACCTTGCCGTGGCGACGCACCGAGACGATGGTGGTGGCGTGGAACGATTCCATGGGGTTTCCGCTCAGGGGCACGAACTGCCCTGAGTGGGGTTCACCGCGTGTGATTGCAAGCGCGCCAGCGGCGCGGCGGGTGGGCTCAGGGCGTGCTGACAGGCGCCACTGGCAGGGCGCCGAGAAAGGCTATCGCCGATCCCGCGGTCAGCGCCGCATCGGCGCCCTCGTCCACCGCCACCGCGCCATCGTGCGGTCCGTAAGGCCGATAGCGCGCGAGGTTGGGGCGGGTGAACAGCCCGAGCGTCGGCGTGCCGCTGGCGCAGGCCAGATGCATCACCCCGCAGTCGGCGCTGATGTAGGCGTCGCACGCAGCGATCAGCGCAGCCATGCGGCGCACGTCGCTGGAGTAGAACGCGGGAAAGCGCCCGTCCAGTTGCGATTGGCCGTGCGCCGCCACCATCTCGATCACCCGCAGCGCCGGATCGTGTGCGGCCAGCGTGTCGATGAACGCCTGCCACCAGCCGCCGGGCAGGCGTTTGCTGCCGGTGGCGTTGGGAAAGATCGCCAGCACGCGTCCGCGGCGCTGCGTCTGCGCCGGCGTGCCGAGCAGGTTCGTCAGCGTCGCCGCACCGGCAGCACGTTCGTCGTCGCGAAGCACGATGTGCAGGCGCGGCGGAACGGTCGCAGCTATCTCCGGCAAACCCAGCGCGCAGCGCAGCACGTGCACGGCATCGAGCGCGAAGTGGCCGCATGAGCGCGCCCAGGCATCACGCCAGGCCGGATCGGCCTGTTCCAGCTCGCGCGCGTCGGCGGGTGGCGCCAGCCACTGGCGCGCACCGCTCCACTGCGCCAGCCAGCGGCCGGAGCGAGAACCGCGCACGCAGTCGATCGCCAGGTCGTAGCGGCTGCGCCGCAGCTCGTGCAGCAGGCGCAGCAGGCGCAGCGGATGATGCCCGGGCCGACGCGTGAGCTGATGGATGCGGCGCACCTGGCGGAAGCCGGCGAACACCTCACCGGCCGCTTCGCAGCCGGTCACCACGTCCACCTCCGCGCCGGGGAAGTGCCGCTCCAGCTCGCTCAGCAGCGGCGTGACCAGCAGCGTGTTGCCCAGCCGGTGGTTCGGCCGCAGTACCAGGATGCGATGCACGCCGCGCGAGGACAGCCCGCCCAGCGTGGTCACCCGGCCGGCCTCCGCTGCACGCGGCAACGCCAACGCGCCGGGCGTCGTGAGCATGCTTGGCGTGGGAACGGGCGCTGTCATGGACGTGCCGCGGGAGTGGCTGACTGCGCCGAGTCTCACCGCGGCCGGCTTTCAAAGCGCTTACGTACAAACGTGCGGTCCGGGCGAACGGAGCTCGCCCGCTACTTGCGCCGCGCGCGCGGATGGGCCGCGTCGTACACCTTGGCCAGGTGCTGGAAATCCAGATGCGTGTAGATCTCCGTGGTGGCGATGTCGGCATGGCCGAGCAGCTCCTGCACGGCGCGCAGGTCGCCGGAGGATTCGAGCATGTGGCTGGCGAAGGTGTGCCTGAGCAGGTGCGGGTGGATGCGCTTGGCGCTGCCGTGCGCGAGCGCCAGCGTCTTCAGCCGGGCCTGCACCGTGCGCGGGCTGATCGGCGCGCCGCCACGGCCGCGGAACACCGGCGTGTGCGCCGCCATGCCTTCGGCCTGGCCCAGCGCGCGCAGCGCATCCACCGCGTGGCGGCCGACCGGCACGATGCGCGTCTTGCTGCCCTTGCCCAGTACGCGCACCTCGCCGCCCTCCAGGTCGAGGTCGTGCCAGCGCAGGCCGGTGAGCTCGGACAGGCGCAGGCCGGAGGAATAGAAGAGCTCCAGCATGGCGCGGTCGCGCACCCCCAGCGCGCCTTCGCCGCCGCCCTCGACCAGGCTGGCCGCCTCGTCCACGTCCAGCACCTGCGGCAGCTTGCGACGCACCTTCGGCCCGCGCACGCCCAGCGCCGGATCGTGCGCGAGCAGCCCTTCGCGACTCAGATGACGGAACAGGCTACGGCACGACGAAAGCAGCCGCTGCAGGCTCTTCGGCGAGAGCCCCGCACGGTGCTCAGCGGCGATGAAGCGGCGCATGGCATGGGTGTCCAGCGCGGCGAAATCCGCCAGGCCCTGCGCGTCCATGAAACGCAGCAGCTTGGCCAGGTCGCGCCGGTAGCCGGCCAGCGTGTGCGGCGAGGCCTGCCGCTCGCTGCCCAGTCGCGCCAGCCACGCGTCGAGCTGGGCCTGCGCGGCGACCGTCACGGGTTTAGCGCTCAGCCGAGGTCGCGCGCGCGCATCAGCGCGGCGGTGATGGTGGCGGCAATCATCTTCAGGAACAGCGTGCCCATGCCGGGCTGGAAATGGTCCGCATCGCTGGAACCGATCGCCAGCAGGCCGAGCTCGCCCAGCGGCATCACCGCGGCCGAGCGCACGTCGGCCGCGCGCGGGCCGAACAGCCGCTGCAGCCGTTCGCTCGACAGCCGGCCGGCGATCGGTTCGTGGTGGGCAAGGAAGTCAGCGAACTCGGGCAGGCCGGCGCGTCCTTCGGGCACCTGCAGCAGCCAGTCGGCGGGCGGCAGCGTGGCCGGCCCGAACAGCACCAGCCGCACCTGTTCGGTGTGGAAGTCGGCGCTGAGCTTGGCGATCACGCTGCGCGCGGTGACCTCCGGCGTGTTGGCGCGCAGCAGCGCTACGGTGAGTTCATGCACGCGCTTCATCAGCCGCTCGTTGTCCGCGGCAATGGCGATCAGCTCGGCCAGCCGCGCTTCCAGGTCGGCGTTCTTGTCGCGCAGGCTCTGCAGCTGGTACACCGCTAGCGAGGCTGCGGCACCCTGTTCGCGCGGCATCGTCAGCTGCGCGGCGAGCTCGGGGTAGTCGGCCAGGAAGCCGGGGTGCCGACGCAGGTAGGCAGCCACCTGTTCGGGCTGCAGCGTCTGCTCGGTCGCGGTGTCGGTCATGCGGGCGGATCCTTCAACACGTCGAGCCGCCGGGACGGCGGCACCGGCCGAGTGTGCGGCCTGCGCGTGCGTACATCAACGCTAGCTCAAGCCAGCCACTCGCCCTCGAACACGAACGCTGCCGGCCCGCGCATCCACAGCGTATGCCCGATCCCGGGCCAGCGGATTTCCAGCGTGCCGCCGGGCAGGTCCACGCGCACGCGCTCGTCCACCTCGCCGCGCCGGCGCAGCACCGCCATCGCGGCGCAGGCGCCGGTGCCGCAGGCCAGCGTCCAGCCGGCGCCACGTTCGTGCACGCGCAGGCGCAGGTGGTCGCGTGCCTGCGGTTCGACGAAGCCCGCATTGGCGCCGTGCGGAAAGCGCGCGTGGCGGGTGAGTGCCGGCCCCAGCGTGGCCAGCTCGGGTGCCTCGATCGAAGGCACCACCAATACGGCGTGCGGATTGCCCATCGACACCGCACCCATTCGCAGCGACTGACCGTCCACGTCGATGGCGTAATGGTCGGTCTCGGCCTCGGCCACGAACGGCACGCGTGCAGGCGCGAACACCGGTTCGCCCATATCCACGGTCACCTCGCCGCCCGACTCCACGCGCACCGCGACCGGACCCGAGGGGCTCTCCAGCCGCACTGTCTCGCTAGCGGTCAGCGCGCCGGCCCGGTGCAGCCACGCCGCCACGCAGCGCGCGCCGTTGCCGCACTGGCCCGAAGGCGAGCCGTCGGCGTTCCAGATGCCGTAATAGAACGCACACGACGGGTCGCGCGGCGGCTCGATCGAGAGCAGCTGGTCGAAGCCGATGCCGGTGCGCCGATCGGCCATCGCGCGGATGGTCGTCGCATCAAGCGCCAGCGGCACTGTGCGGGCATCGATGACAACGAAGTCGTTGCCGATGCCGTGCATCTTGCTGAAGCGCTGGCTCACCGCCGAACCCGTCCGCTCAGGGCTGGGCCGGCGTGGCGTCGGCACCCACCGTCGCGGCGGGTGCCGGTGCAGATGCGGCGGCAGCCGGCGCCTGCGGCCGGGCCGGCAGCACCAGCGGGCCCTTGTTGCCGCAGCCGGCGAGTGCGGCACTGGCAAGGGAAACGATCAGCGTCACGGCAAGCAGGCGGCGCATGGCAAGGTCCTCATCCGACGAACGCCGAGTATAGCCGGCGCTTCCTCGCCCACTGCTAACGGCGCGGTGCCGCCGTGCTCGACGCTGGCGCAGGATGCCCCGGTTGCAAGGCACCGACCGTCACGGTGCCTTGGTACTGCGCGTCACGCGTCTGGAAGTACAGCTTCGGATCCCATTGCTCTTCGGCATACATGTCGTTGCTGCCACAGCCCTCCCCGCGTAGACCCACCTTGGCGGCGCGCAGGCAGCCGGCGCCGGCCGTGCCCGAGGGCCCGACCGCCACATGGTCGACGCCAGAATCGAACCCGGTGTGCGAGCCGGTGATCTGGCTACGGTAGTAGCGAAGCTCGGCGATCATCCGCGGCTTGGCATGTGCGTCGTCGTAGGTCGACGCGAGCGTGTCGCGCTCGGCGATGGCCTGCGTGCGCTGTGCCTGCGAAAGCGTGTTCCAGATGCCGTCGCGCGTTGCCGCGAAGCGCGGATAGCCCCGCTCGGCCGAGAGCGCCGTCCACGCCCACGCTTTCACCGGATCGCGCTTGACGCCCTGGCCCTGCAGGTACATCAGGCCGATGCTGAGCTGAGACACCTTGTCGGCGTAGCGTGCCCCGATGGTGAACAATCGCATCGCCTTCGCGTAGTCGCCGCTCGCATACGCGGCCATGCCCTTGTACTGGCCGAACTGGTCTGGATGGCCCCAAGTGCTGGCGTCGCGCATGCCGTCGATGAGGGCGCGCACGTCGCGGTCTTCCGGACCGCTGGCGGGCGCGGCCTGCGCGTGCAGCGATGTGGTACTGGCGAGGGCGAGGGTGCCGATGAGGGCAAGAACGAGCGAACGTTGCATGGCGATCCTCCTTGGTCGCGTGGGGCATCGGCTAACCTTATGCGGAATCACACCGTCATGTCCCCTGCCGCTCGTCCTGCGGCCACCTGCCCGGAGAGCCCCGTGAACTGGGAGCACCTGCTTGCCCTGCCCACCACCGTGATCTTGCTGGTCGCGGGCGCCCTCGCGCTGGTCGCCCTGCTCGCCGCCATCGCCAGTCGGCAGCACTGGCTTGCGCGGCGGCGCGTGCTTGGATCGCTGTCGGCGCTGCTGGCGCTCGCGTGGCTGGTGCTGGCCTTGCTGTCGGCGGGGCTGGGCCTGAGCCTGCGTGGCTATCGTCGGCTGGCCAGCGAGGAGCCGGTGGTGGCGATCGATGCGCGCATCCTCTCACCGCAGCGCTGGGCGCTCATGCTCACCTGGCCGGACGGCAGCACGCGCCAGGTGGGTCTGGCCGGCGACGCGTTTCGCCTCGAGGCGATCGTGCTGAAGTGGAAGCTGCCCACGCTGCTGGCCGGGGTGTCGCCCCTGTATCGGCTCGATCGTCTGGACGGCCGTTATGACGATCCGCAGCAGGAGGCCGACGCCCCGCGCACCGTGATCGACTTCCGCCAGGCCGGCGCGTGGGACCTGCTGGCGCTGCGCCGACGCTATCCGGCGTGGTTGCCGATGGTCGACACGGTGTATGGCAGCGGCGCGTTCCTGCCGCTGGTCGATCAGGGGCATTACACGGTGAGCCTGATGCGCAGCGGTGCACTGGTGGCGCGCCCGGACGAGACGACCGCGCAGCGGCTCGACGAATCGCTGCGCTAGGGCCGTGCCGTGGCGCCCCCGGCGACCCTCAATCCAGACGCTTGCCGTAGCGCCACGCGTCCGAACCGTCCTCGTAAAAACCGGTGAGGCGGCCGAGCCGCTGGTAGCCGAGCCGCTCGTACAGGCGGATCGCGCTGGCGTTGTCGATGCGCACCTCCAGCCGCAGCTCACGGCAACGGCGCTGGCGCGCCGCCCGCTCCACCGCGGCAAGCAGCGCCGAACCCACGCCTTTGCCGCGCGCTTCCGGCCGGCTCGCCAGCGAATACAGCCGTGCCACGCCGCTGCCCTTGCGATAGAACACCACCGCCGTGCCGAGAAAGCGCCGATGGTTGGCGCTGGCCACCAGCACGCTGGCGCTGTCGCTGTCGAGGTGACGGCGGTACTGCGCGCGGCTCATCCGGTCGCTGTCGAAGGTGGCGTCTTCCAGGGCGACCAGGTCGTCCAGATCGGACAGTTCCGCGCGGCGCACGCGCACCGGTGCGGTGGCGGGCGTGGCCGTGACGGATGCGGCGGAGTGGGCAGCGTTCAGGGCAGTCGGTTCCAGCGGCAAAAGGGCGGGCGGAGCATGCGGCGCCGAGTGTCCGGCGGGCGTGACGAGCGCGGCACTGTAGTGCAGCACCGGTTCCACCGCATCCCTCCCGATGGCGCCTGCTGGCGCGGTTTACTCGCCCTTCAGTGCGGCCGCTTGTGCGCCGCGACGGCTATGCGACACTGCGCGCCTTGCGCCGCGCCACCTCCGTGGGTTCCTGCGACGACGCATTCCCCACTGCGCGTATCGAAGGTGTCATGACCCGTCTGGTCATCGTTGTCGAAAAGGCCTCCGACTGGGGCTCCTACTATCCGTCCGTCGACGTGATGAGCGCGATGGACTACCTACGCGAGCCGATCGGCACCGACGACGAGCGCACCCACGTCATCAACCTGTGCCGCAGCTACAAGTACCTGGGCACCGGCTACTATGTGTCGCTGCTCGCCGAGGCGCGCGGGCACCGCGTGATGCCCTCGGTGCGTACCATCAACGACCTGCGCCGGCGCTCGCTGTACGGCCTGGACATCGACGACCTCAACAGCAAGCTCACCCACTTCCTGCCGGCCGGCGGTCGCGACACCACCGACTTCGGCATCCTGGTGTACTTCGGCGAGACCGCCTACCCCGCGCTGCAGGATCTCTCGCGCCAGGTGTTCGAGATGTTTCCCTGCCCGCTGCTGCGCATCGAGTTCGAGCGCGAGCGCGTGTGGCAGGTCGCCTCGATCAAGCCGGTCGGCCTGCACACGCTGGACGATGCCCAGGAAGACGCGTTCGCCACCGAGCTGGACCGCTTCTCCAAGAAGCTCTGGCGCAAGCCGCGCGCGCGCAAGCGCTACCGCTACGACATCGCCATGCTGGTCGATCCGAACGAGGCGATGCCGCCGTCGAACAAGAAGGCGCTGAAGTCCTTCGTCGAGGCCGGCAAGGAGCTCGGCATCGAGGTCGACCCGATCGGCAAGAACGACTACCAGCGCCTGGCCGAATACGACGGCCTGTTCATTCGCGAGACCACCGCCAGCGACAACCACACCTATCGCTTCGCCCACCGCGCGGAGAAGGAAGGCATGGTGGTGATCGACGACCCGGCCTCGATCCTGCGCTGCACGAACAAGATCTTCCTCAACGACCTGATGGTCTCGCGCAAGCTCGCCGTGCCGCGCACCGAAATCCTCTACCGCGAGAACACCAAGGGACTGAAGGAGATCGGCGAGAAGCTCGGCTTCCCGATCGTGCTGAAGATCCCGGACGGCTCGTTCTCGCGCGGCGTGGTGAAGGTGGAGGACGCCGCGGCGCTGGAGAAGGCCGCTGGCGAGCTGTTCCAGCACAGCGCTCTGCTGCTGGCGCAGGAGTTTCTCTATACCGAGTTCGACTGGCGCATCGGCGTGCTCAACCGCGAGCCGCTGTACGCGTGCAAGTACTACATGTCGCGCGGCCACTGGCAGATCTACAACCACGGCGCCAAGGGCACCGCGAAGTCAGGCGGCTTCGAAACGATCCCAGTGCGCGACGCGCCGAGCGAGGTGGTGAAGCTCGCGCTGAAGGCCACCAACGCGGTGGGCGATGGCCTGTACGGCGTGGACCTCAAGCAGGTGGGCGGCAAGCCGGTGGTGATCGAGGTGAACGACAACCCGTCGATCGATGCCGGCGTGGAAGACGTCTATCTGGGCGAAGACCTGTACCTGCGCGTGATGCAGGAATTCCTGCGCCGCATGGAGCACAAGCGGCTCGGCATCGGCCGCTGAGCGCTCAGGCGTCGAGCGTGCGTACGGCGGGCTGCTCGACCAGCAGCCGGGCCACCTGGCCGGGCTCCAGCGGACGGCCGAACAGGAAACCCTGACCGGTGCTGCAGCCGGCCTGCCGCAGCCAGCGCGCTTCCTCCTCGGTCTCCACGCCCTCGGCAATGGTGTGCAGGCGCAGCTTGCGCGCCAGCGCGATGATCGCCTCGGCGATCTCGCGGTCGTGGTGCGAATGGCGCGCGCCGTGCACGAACGACTGGTCGATCTTGATCGCGCGCGCCGGCAGCTGGCGCAGGTGGCTGAGGCTGGAGAAGCCGGTGCCGAAATCGTCGATGGCGATGCGAAAGCCCAGCGTATCCAGCTCGCGCAGGTGACGCAGCGTGGTGTGCACGTCGGTCATCGCCGCGGTTTCGGTGATCTCGAACTCGATCGCGTCGTGGCCGAGCCCGGCCTCGGCCAACGTGCGCAGCAATGCCGGCACGAACTGCGCGCCCTGCACTTCCTGCATCGACAGGTTGATCGCCACCGGCACCAGCGGCAGGCCCTGCGCGCGCCACTGGGCGATCTGTCCGGCCACCTCGCGCACCACCGTCTGGCCGAGCCGGGCGATCAGCCCGCAGTCCTCGGCCAGCGGAATGAACACCGATGGCGGCAGCGGCCCGCGAGTGGGATGCGCCCAGCGCGCCAGCGCCTCCAACCCCACCAGCTCGCGGGTGCGCAGATCGACCTTTGGCTGGTAGCAGACGCGGATCTCGGCGCGCGCCAGGCCTTCGCGCAATTCGGTGGACAGCGCCAGCCGCTCGCTGGCCTGCTGGATCATCCGAGGCTCGTAGAAACAGAAGCCGGCCTTGCCGCGCTGTTTGGCGGCATACATCGCGATGTCGGCGTGTCGCAGCAGTTCGGCGGGGTCCTCGCCGTCGCCGGGGAACATCGCCACGCCGATGCTGGGTGTGGCGGTCACCTTCTGCCCGGCCACCACTACCGGCGCGCTGACCTGGGCGAGGATCTTGTCGCAGATCAGGCTCAGGTTGCCGCGGCTGCGATAGCGCTCCAGCACCACCACGAACTCGTCGCCGCCGAAGCGGGCCACGGTGTCGCGCGGACGCACGCTGGCGCGCAGCGCATCGGCCACGCAGCGCAGGAACGCGTCGCCGGCCTCGTGGCCGAGCGTGTCGTTAATCGACTTGAAGCCGTCCAGGTCGATGAACATCACCGCCACCTCGAACCCCTCGCGGTGCGCCTGCGGCAGCAGCTCCTGCAGCTGCGCCAGCACCTTGGCGCGGTTGGGCAGGGCGGTGAGTACGTCGTGAAACGCCTGGTGCACCAGCGCCTGGCGCGCCGCCTCCAGCTCACCGCGGATCTGCGCGGCCTGGCGCGCCAGCTCGCGCTGCGCCCGCAGCACCACGGCGGCCAGCAACAGCACCAGGGCGCAGATCACCACGGCCGCGGCCGCCGGCGCGCCGGCATCATCAAGCCGACCGATGGCCGCATTGCCACGGGCGAACGCCCGGCCCAGCCACGGCACGGCCACCACGGTCACGCCGAGCACCGCCGCGGCCAGCCCCGCCCTGGCGCGGCTCGGCGCCGGGCCGCGCAGCGCCAGGGCCAGCACCGCACCGGCGATCGCGCAGGGCAGCATGCTGGCGAGGTCAGGCCCCGCACCGACGCCGTCCAGCGCCAGCCGGTTCGCCAGCGCCAGGCCGCTACCCAGCGTGATACCGGCCAAGACGGGGGACGGCGTGCGCAGGCGCTCCATCAACCACAGCGCCATCGCTGCCGCCAGCCACGTGGTGCCGAACGCGGCGGCGCCGCGCAGGTCGCCCAGCCCGGCCGGGATGGCGCCACCCAGCTGCCAGCTCGCCCACACGCCGACCGCCAGCACTGCCGCGCCGAAGCCCAGCCACAGCGCCGGTACCGCTCCGCGGGCGCGGGTGACGCGGCCGAGCACGTCCAGCGCCAGGTAGGCATGCAAGGTGGCGAGCGCGCTCAGCAGTGCGGGCAACCAGAGGTTGTCAGGATGTGCCATGCGGCCTCGTGCAAAGGCCTGCGGCCGCGAAGGGCGAGGCACTGAAAGACGATCAGGAACAGTCCGTCTTTTAGCACAGGTGCAGTTTCCCGACGCGTGCCGAGGGCACGGCGCGGAAGCATCACGCGATGGCGCGGAATCCCCTCAGTCCGCGCACAGACGCAGGCCCAGCAGGGCACACGTGGGCGCCAGGACCAGCCAGAACGCGGGCGACCAGCCGGCCCCGGGCGTATGTGCCGGCACCGGCGTCAGCGCCAGCGCGAACAGCCCCACGCCCAGCCAGCACAGGCCGATGGCGGCCACCCACTGCGTGAAAGGCGAGGCGTCGGCGAGCGGGAACGAGAGCGAGGAAGGGCGGGCCATGGCGATCTCCGGCAGTGGCTGGGATGAAGGCGCCGAGCTTCCGCGGGCGGCGTCTCAGCGGCTGCGATGGGTGGCGCACGTCGCTGGGCTGGCCGCGCTGCATCGTTTCCGGCCGCCGGTGCGTATCTGTGCTGATCGCCTGTCGTCCGCTCCGAGGACCCGCCATGAAATCCCGCCACACCGCCCTGCTGACGCTGTTCGCCGCGGTCATGCTCACTGGCTGCGCCAGTCAGCCGCCGCTGCGCCAGGCGAAAAACGTCGATCTGGCCCGCTACATGGGCACCTGGTACGTGATCGGCCACGTGCCGTACTTCGCCGAGAAGGGCGACGTGGCCACCGCCGACGAGTACCGCCTCAAGCCCGACGGCACCATCGCCGTCACCTACCACTATCGCAAGGGCTTCGAGGCGCCGGAGAAAACCTGGAACGGCAAGGCGTGGCTGCCCGATCCGGCCGACACCGCGCACTGGAAGGTGCAGCTGGTATGGCCGCTGCGCTCGGACTACGTGATCGTCGATCTCGCGCCCGACTACCGCTCGGTGCTGATCGGCCTGCCCTCGCGCAAGCTCATGTGGATCATGGCGCGCGAACGCCAGCTGCCGGCGGCCGAGTACCAGCGCCTGCTCGACGTGGCCAAGGCCGAGGGCTTCCCGGTGAACGAGGTGCGCAAGGTGCCGCAGCGGCGCGAAGACCTCGGCCAGCCGGGCTTCGAGCAGCCCTGATGGCGCGCGGCGCGGCGGCGCGGCGCGGCTAGAATGAGCGGCCATCCACACGCAGGACCCGCGCCATGACCGACCGCCGCTACGCCGTGTTTGGCCATCCAATCGGCCATTCGCAGTCGCCGCGCATCCATCGCGCGTTCGGCGAGCAGTTCGGTCTGGCGGTGGACTACCGCACCATCGATGCGGCGCCAGCGGATTTTCCCGAGGCGGTGCGCAACTTCTTCGCCGACGCCGGCCACGGCGCCAACGTCACGCTGCCGCACAAGGCCGCGGCGCTGGCGCTGGCCGACACCGCCAGCGAGGCGGCGCACCGCGCCGGCACCGCCAACGTGCTCACGCGGCTGGACGACGGCCGCCTCGCCGCGCACAACACCGACGGCGCCGGCCTGGTGCGTGACCTCACCGAGCGTCACCGCGTCGACCTGCGCGGCCACGACGCGCTGCTGCTGGGCGCCGGTGGCGCCGCACGCGGCGTGGCGTGGTCGCTGCTGGACGCGGGCGTGCAGAGCCTGACCATCGTCAACCGCAGCCCCGGCCCGGCCGACGCGCTGGCCGACGCCATCGGCGAGCCCGAGCGTGTGCACACGCGTTACTGGAGCGACCTGGCCGACATCGGTAGCTACAACCTGATCCTCAACGCCACCTCGGCCGGCGTGCTCGGCGCCGAGCTCGACCTGCCCGGCGCCATCGTCGGCAGCCGCGCGCTCTGCTACGACCTCAGCTACGGCGCCGCGGCGATCGGCTTCCTCGCCTGGGCGCGCAGCGCCGGCGCGCTGTTCGCGTTCGACGGCCTGGGCATGCTGGTGGAAACCGCCGCCGACGCGTTCGAGCTGTGGCACGGCCACCGGCCGGACACCGATCCGGTCTACGCCATGCTGCGCGGCTGAGCCGCCATGGATTGCCGCGCTGGCTGCGGCGCCTGCTGCATTGCGCCCTCGATCAGCTCGCCGATTCCCGGCATGCCGCACGGCAAGCCGGCCGGCGTGCGTTGCGTGCAATTGGATGAGGCCAACCGCTGTCGCCTGTTCGGTCAGCCGGAGCGGCCGGCGGTGTGCGCGCGGCTGCGCCCGGAGCCGGCGATGTGCGGCAACGATCGCGCGCACGCGCTGGCCTGGCTCGCTGCGCTGGAGACTCACACCGCCCAACCGAGCGCATCGCCACGCGAGCGCAACATCGGCTGATTAGGCTGGCGCGCCGCCGGCAGGTCGCCGGTGCTTTCGATGCCCTCTCCATGCCCTCCCCGCCTTGTCTATTTGCGCGCGCGCGTCAGCGCGGCGATGCCCGCGTTGCGCTCGCCATCACCTTGCTCCTGCTTGCCTGCAGCAGCGCGCTCACCTGGGTCTGGTGGCAGCGCACGCATGCCGACGATCTCGCCTCCGAACCGGCGGCCGCGGGATCGATTGTCCGCGTCGCGGCGCCGCCCACCGCGCCGCGCTCCATCGAGCAACTGCTGAACGAGGCGCGCGCCGCGGTCGCCGCGCAGCAACTGGTGGCGCCGGCCGGACAGAGCGCGTTCGAGCGCTACCTCGCGGCGCTGGCGCAACAGCCCGCGAACCCGATCGCCACCGACGCACTGCGCGAGCTGTTCCCCTTCGCCGCCGAGCAGGTCGGCGCCACCATCCGCGACGGTCAGCTCGATGAGGCGCAGCGCCAGCTCGATCTGCTCGCGCGGGCCGATCCGGCGAACTACACGCTCACCCTGCTGCGCGCCCAGCTGACCGAGCAGCGCCAGCGCGCGCTCGCCGCCGCGGCCACGGTGACCGCACCCGCACCGGCGTCGACACGTCCGCCGGCAAACCACGAAATGGCGGCCGCCACCGCGCCGCCGCCTGAAACGCAGGCCGAGGTTCCGCCCGTGACGCAGACGGCCATGGTGACCCCGCCGGCCCCGACCACGGTGCCCGCGGCGACATCCGCACCCGTGTCGAGGGTGTCGAGCACCGCACCGGTGCTGCAGCGTCGGGTCGAGCCGTACTACCCGCAGGCGGCCCGGCGCAGTCGACGCGAGGGTTGGGTGGAAGTGGAGTTCACCGTGCAGCCGGACGGGCACGTGGATGCGGTCAAGGTGCTGCAGTCCAAACCGGGCAGCGTGTTCGACCTGGCGGCCACCACCGCCGTGCAGCGTTGGGTGTTTGCGCCGGCCACGCGCAACGGCAAGCCGGTGGCGGCGAGCCTGCGCCAGCGGCTGGACTTTCGCCTGTAACCGAACCGCGCCCGGCGTCACAGGCCTGACACGCGCGCCGGTCACCATGCGCGGCCCCTCCCCGAGTTCACCGAGTCGCCCCATGCGTCTGTCCGATCCGGCCTTGCGCCGTCCGCTCCGCTGGTCGATCGCCACGCTGTGCCTGCTCGTCGGTCTCGCCGGCTGCGGCCGGCACGACGTCGCCGCGCCGGGGGCGTCTGCGGGTGGCGACCAGGACGGCGTAAGCATCCTGCTCAACCTCGCCGACCAGGCGCTGGCCGAGCATCGGTTGGTGGCACCGGCCGGCGCCAACGCCTACGAGTTTTATCTCAGCGTGTTGGAGCTCGACCCGGCCAATGCGGCGGCGCGCCAGCACCTGGGCGAGCAGATGCCCGACGCGATGGCCGCGGTGGAGCAGGCGATCAACGCGCGCCAGCTCGACGAAGCCGAGCGCGAGCTGCGCCTGCTGCGCGAGGCGGACAGCAGCAACTTCACGCTGTCCCTGCTGGCCGGCAAGCTCGACGCGCAGCGCATGATCGTCGTGCGCGAGGACGAGGCGCGCGCCGCGGCGATCCGGGCGAAGGCCGAAGCCGCCGAGGAAGCCGCGGCGGCCCGCTGAGCAGCAGCCCGTCAGCGCAGCAGCGGACCGACGCGCCGCTCCAGCAGCGCCACCAGCTCGGGTTGCATGAACGCGTAGCGGTCGGGAATGTCGACGCTCACCACGCGCTTGCCATTGAGCCGCGCACCGAAGCGCTGCCGCAATCGGCGCGCATGGCGGGCCTCCATCACCACCACCAGATCGGCCCAGTCCAGCTGGGCGGGATCGAGTGGCGTCTCGGCGTCGTCGGCAAGGCCGGCCGAGTCGACCTCCAGTCCGGGCCAATCGGCGAACACCGCCGCCGCGGTGGGACTTCGCAGCCGATGCCGGCTGCACAGGAACAGCACGCGCCGAGGCGTCATCCCGCCTCGGCCAGGTAGCCGTCCTTGATCCGCACGTAGTGCTCGGCCGAGTAGTGCATCTGCTCGACCTGCTTGTCGCTGAGCAGGCGCACGCACTTGGCGGGATTGCCCAGCCACAGCTCCCGCTCGCCCACCACCTTGCCCGGCGGCACCAGGCTGCCCGCGCCGACGAAGCCGTACTTCTTCACTACGGCGCCGTCGAGCACGGTGGCGTGCATGCCGATCAGGCAGTAGTCCTCGATGGTGCAGGCGTGGATCACCGCGCCGTGGCCCACCGTGACGCCCTCGCCGATCACCGTGGGAAAGCCGCCGGGCGAATACGGACCGTCGTGGGTGACGTGCACCACGGTGCCGTCCTGCACGTTGCTGCGCGCGCCGACGCGGATGAAGTGCACGTCACCGCGCAGCACCGCGCCGGGCCAGATCGAGACGTCATCGGCCAGCTCGACGCGACCGATCACCGTAGCGGCCGGATCGATGTAGACGCGCTGGCCAAGCGCGGGCGTGTGGCCTTGGTAGGTGCGGATGCTCATGCGCGCATTCTAGGCGGGAGGGCTGCAGCGTGGAGTGCGAAAGCAGCAGCGCGACAGGACGCCGGACACGCCGGGTCGAGCGGCCAGAGAGAGCGACCGCCACTCACTTCTCGCTCTCAAGCACCTCTACCGTCGCCCGGTAGCCCGTTTCTACCGCGCGTCGCCAGTCTTTCCAATCGAGCACGCCGATGTGATCGAGCGACGGGGTGATCAGACGATGTGCCAGCGCGCGGCGTTCCAGCGCGGCGGCCTCGCCGCTCACCATGCCGGCGCGCACCAGGCTCGACACCAACCCCGGCCGACGCCCGCGCTGGAAGGCCAGGCGCCACAGCGGCGGCGTCATCGCCTCATCGACCGCGGCGCGCAGGGTGATCTCGGCGCGGATGTCCAGCGCGGTGATGTGCGCCAGGCCGTCGACGGCCATCACGTCGGTGGGCAGGTTGTTCGCCAGCGCGCCGTCCACCAGCACCTCGCCGCCTTGCAGTACCGGCGGCAGCACGCCGGGGATCGCGCTGGACGCACGCAGCGCCCGCCACAGCGGGCCATGCCGCTGCACGCACTGGCCGCCGCCGGAGAGGCTGGTGGCGACGCAGAAGAACGGCAGCGGCAGGTCCTCGATCGCCAGCGCGCCGAAGGTGTCGCGCAGCGTGCGGGTGGCGCGTGCGCCGCGGGTCAGCGCCACGATCGGCAAGGTCCAGTCCGACAGCAGCCGCCCTCGCAGAAACGCATTCACGCAGCGCGCCTGCCACTCGTCGACGTTCCAGCCCGCGGCCACGCCCGCGCCGACGATGGCGCCGATGCTGCTGCCGCCGATCGCATCGAAGCGCTGCCCGGCCTCGGCCAGTGCACGCAGCGCGCCCAGATGCGCCAGCCCGCGCGCGCCGCCGCCGGCCAGCACCAGGCCGCGACCGTGGCCGCTGACCAGCCGCGCCACCCGCGCCATGTCGGCCGCGCGGCAGACGTGGTGGTGCATCACCTGGCCGCTGAAGCTGGCGCGCCAGCGCGCGGTGCAGCCCAGCGCTACCTGGTGGCCCGGATGCACCAGCAGCAGATGGCGCGGCCGGTGCCGCGCCTGCGCCGGATGCGCCAGCTCCGGCCACGGCCGCACCGCGTCGTTGGCGCGCGCCGCGGCCAGCAGCACGTCGGCCTGGCGCAGGCAGCGCTGGCGCCAGGCGTCGTCGCGCCCTTCATCGAGGTAGATCACGAAGCGCACCTGCGCCTCGCGTTCGGCGAACCAGTCGGCGCTGCGCCCGCACCCGCTTTGCGCGTCGATCACCAGGCTGCTGCCGAACGCTTCCAGTGCCCGGGCCAGCTGCATCGCCAGGGTGCGCGCCGGTACCGACGGCTCGGCCGGCAGCAGGGCGAACGTGCGCGGCGTGCCGGGGCGGTCTTCTTCGCGTACGCGCGGTTGCAACCGCGCCACGGTGTCGCGAGCCACCTGCAACAGCAGATCCGGATGGCGGCACAGCAGCGCCTCGAACGCGCTGCGGTCCAGCCGCAGCAGCTCGCTGTCGCGCAGGGCGCGCACAGTGCGATGCCGGGTGCAGCCGCCGAGCAGGCTGGTTTCGCCCACGCTCATGCCGGCGCCGATCTGTTGCACCAGCGTGGTCGGCCCGTCGAACACGCCCAGGCTGCCGCTGACCAGCAGGTACAGCGCGTCGGCCGGCTCGTCGGCCTTGAACAGCGGGCGGCCGCCGGGCAGGCCGACCGGCACCATGTCAGCGGCCAGCGCGCGACGAGTCGCCGGGTCCAGCCGGGCGAACAGAGGATGGGCAAGTAGCAGGTGGTCGGTGGCGGCGCAGGCCATCGCGCCGATGCTAGAGGGGCCATGTGACAGAACCGCGCGGCAGGCCGCACTGCCGCTTGATTTCACCCTCGGCGGTCGCCACGCTGGTTCACCACGCTAGGAGATCCCATGGCTTCCGAACCCGCTCCCACCGGCAACCCCCTGCTGTCCGACGCGCCGCTGCCGGCCTTCTCGGCGATCCGCCCCGAGCACGTCGGGCCGGCGATCGACCAGCTGCTGAGCGACTACCGCGCCGCCATCGCCGCGATGACGGCGTCGGACGCGCCGCGCGACTTCGACACAGTGATGCTGGGCCAGGAGCGACTGGAGCAGCGCGTGGCACGGGCGTGGGCGCCGGTGGGCCACTTGCACTCGGTGGCTGACACGCCGGCGCTGCGCGAGGCCTACGGTCCGGCCGAGGAAAAGCTCACCGACCACGCGCTGGAGCTGGGTCAGAACCGTGATCTCTACGCCGCCGTGCAGGCGCTGGCCGACGCGCCGGATTATGCCGCGCTGCCGCGCGCGGAGCGCTCGCTGGTTGAGCATGCGCTGCGTGATTTTCGCCTGTCCGGCGTGGCGCTGGAGGAGCCCGCACGCAGCCGCTTCCGCGAGATCGGTGTGGCGCTGTCCAAGTTGTCCACCGAATTTTCCAACGCCGTGCTCGACGCCACCGACGCCTGGCACGAGCACATCACCGACGAGCGCGACCTCGCCGGCGTGCCTGAGTCCGGCCGCGCGGTGTTGCGCCAGTACGCCAAGGAGCAGGAGCTGGAAGGTTTCCTGGTCACGCTCAAGCAGCCCAGCGTGCAGGCGGTGCTCACCTACGCCGACAAGCGCGACTTGCGCGAGCGCGTGTACTGGGCCTACCAGACTCGCGCTTCGGATCAGGGCCCGCACGCAGGCAAATACGACAACTCCGCGCGCATCGAGCAGATCATGGCGCTGCGTCACGAAGCGGCGCAGCTGCTCGGCTTCGCCAACGCCGCCGAGGAATCGCTGGCCACCAAGATGGCCAGCTCGCCGGACGAGGTGCTTGCCTTCCTGCGCGACCTCGCCGCGCGCGCCAAGCCGGTCGCCAGGCAGGAGCTGGAAGCGCTGCGCACCTTCGCCAGCGAGCAGCTCAAGCTCGACAACCTCGAACCATGGGACATCACCTACGCGGCGGAAAAGCTGCGCCAGCAGCAGTACGCGCTGGACGAGGAGCAGCTCAAGCCGTACTTCCCGCTACCGGCAGTGATCGACGGCCTGTGGGCGATCACGCGCAAGCTCTACGGCATCACGCTTACCGTGCGCGACGACATCGATGTATGGCATCCGGACGTGCGCTACTACGACGTGGCCGACGCCACCGGCCGCGTGTTCGCCGGTGCCTACGTCGACCTCTATGCGCGCAGCGGCAAGCGCGGTGGCGCGTGGATGGACGTGTGCCGTGCGCGCTTCGACGATGGCGATACGCGACAGCTGCCGGTGGCCTTCCTCACCTGCAACTTCGCGCCGCCCACCGAAGGCAAGCCGGCGTTGCTCACCCACGACGACGTGCTCACGATGTTCCACGAGTTCGGCCACGGCCTGCACCACCTGCTGACCGAGGTGAACCTACCCTCGATCGGCGGCATCGACGGCGTGGAGTGGGACGCGGTGGAACTGCCCAGCCAGTTCATGGAGAACTTCGGCTGGAACCGCGAGGCGCTCGATCTGTTCGCCCGCCACTGGCAAACCGGCGAGCGGCTGCCGGAAGAACTGTTCCAGCGCATGCTCGCCGCGCGGCATTTCCACGCCGGCCTGTTCCTGGTGCGCCAGCTCGAGTTCGCCCTGTTCGACTTCCTGCTGCACCGCGACTACGACCCCGGGCAGGGCGCCCGCCCGATGGCCATGCTCGAGCAGGTGCGCAAGGAAGTGGCCGTGCTGCACCCGCCGGCCTGGCAGCGCTTCCCACACGCGTTCAGCCACATTTTCGCCGGCGGCTACGCGGCCGGGTACTACAGCTACCTGTGGGCCGAGCTGCTCAGCGCCGACGCCTTCGGCGCGTTCGAGGAGTCGGCCACGCGCAGCGGCAGCGTGATCGACCCGGCCACCGGCGCACGCTTCCGCCAGGAGGTGCTCGCCGTGGGCGCCAGCCGCCCAGCGCTGGAGAGCTTTGTCGCCTTCCGCGGCCGCAAACCCGAACCCGAGGCGCTGCTGCGCAGCCACGGACTGAGCGATTGAGTTCGTTGCTGCATGGGCGCACGCGTGATGCGCCCGTGCAGCAGCGGATCAAGAGGCCGTCCGGCGCACTGCATTGGCCGGCTGGCCGACTCATCCTGTAATCGCACGCGCCGGCTTGTCGTCTGAAGAGGTTGGAGCCGGCGATCGTCACCGGAAGCGCGGTGGACAAGCTGCATAGCAGGTCATCCCTTACAATCCGCGAATGAAGATCGCCAGCTGGAACGTCAACTCGCTCAACGTGCGCCTGCCGCATCTCACCCAGTGGCTCGCCGATGCGCAGCCTGACGTGGTGGCGCTGCAGGAAACCAAGCTGGAGGACGCCAAGTTCCCGGTCGATGCGCTCGCGGCCGCCGGCTACCGCGCGGTGTACGCGGGGCAGAAGACCTACAACGGCGTCGCCCTGCTCGCCCGCGCGGACAGCCAGCCCGCATTCGCCGACGTGGTCACCGACATCCCCGGGCTGGACGATCCGCAGCGGCGCATCCTCGCCGCCACCATCGGCGAGCTGCGCGTGGTCGACCTGTACGTGGTCAACGGCAAGGCGGTGGGCGACGAGAAGTACACCTACAAGCTGGACTGGATGGCGCGCGTGCGCGAATTCCTCGCCGCCGAGCTGCAGCGTCACCCGAACCTCGTGGTGCTGGGCGATTTCAATATCTGCCCGGACGATCGCGACGTCTACGATCCGGTCGCCTGGGGCGAGGACATTCTCTGCTCGCCCCCCGAGCGCGCGGCGCTGAAGGCGATCACCGAGCTCGGCCTGCACGACAGCTTCCGGTTGTTCGAAACCGACGCCGGACATTTCAGTTGGTGGGACTACCGACAGGCCGCCTTCCGGCGCAACATGGGCCTGCGCATCGACCTGATCCTCATCGGCGAAGCGCTCAAACCACTCGCGCGAGCCGCCGCCATCGACCGCGAGCCGCGCAAGTGGGAGCGCCCCTCCGACCACACGCCGGTGACGCTGGACTTGGATATCTGACACCCATGAACACTTCTTCCAACGATTGGCCCAGCTCGCTCGATGACAGCGAACTGGACGAACTGGACCGCTACCTGCGCGCCCACGCCGAGGACGACAGCCTGCTGCTCGACGGCGTGCACGGCCTGCTTTCGGCGCTGGCGGTGGGCCCGATGCTGGTGACGCCCGAGGAGTGGCTGCCCGAAGTGCTGCACCACCCGTTTTCCGACGAGGCCGAAGGCAACCGCGTGCTCGCCCTGCTGGCCAAGCTCAACGACTCGATCGAGGCCGAGCTGGACGTGGACGCCTACGAGCCGATCCTCGGCGAGATCGACACCGACCTGGGCCCGGCGCTCAGCGCCGCCGGCTGGTGCGAAGGCTTCAGCCGCGGCATCGACCTGCGCGCGGGGCTGTGGGAAAAGCGCCTGGCCGAAGACCCGGAACTGATGGAGCTGCTCGGCCCCGTGATGGCGCTGGCGGTGGACGAGGGCATCCTCAACGCCGAGACCGAGTTCGAGAAACTCAGCGACGAGGAATACGACGAGTGTCTGGCCCAGGTGCCGGCCGTGCTCGGCGCGGTGAGCCAGTACTGGCAGGAGCATCCGGCCACCGAAGCCGAGCTGGACGCGGCCGTAAAGGCCGATGCGGCCGACAGCGAAGAAGCGGCCGCGCCGCCGCGTCATCGCAGCGGGCACTGGGTGCACTGAGGCCCGCGGCGGCGCAGTGACCTCACCCGGGCTCTACGAACCGCTGAACGTCCTCAAGCCGGTAGCCGCCGGTCTGTGGCTGGTGGACGGCCCGATGATCGGCATGGCGGTTCCCGGCGGCCATCTCGCGTTCCCCACCCGCATGACCGTGGTGCAGCTCACCGATGGCGGGCTGTGGTGCCATTCGCCGATCGCCCCGGACGACGCGCTGTTCCGCGCGCTCGATGCGCTCGGCCCGGTGCGCCATCTGGTGTCGCCGAACAAGCTGCATTACGCGCACATCGCTGCCTGGCAGCGCCGCTATCCGCAAGCGTGCGCCTGGGCCTCGCCCGGCGTGCGCGAGCGTGCACGAAGTCAGCGCATCGCGGTGAACTTCGACGCCGATCTCACCCACTCACCGCCGTCAGAGTGGGCCGACACGCTGGACCAGCTGCATTTCCGCGGCAGCCGCGTACTGGAGGAGATCGTGTTCCTCCATCGCGACAGCGGCACGTTGGTGCTGGCCGATCTGATCGAGAACTTCGAACCGGGCCGCTTGCCGCCGATGATGCGCCTGTTGGTGCGCCTGGCCGGGTCGCTCGATCCGGACGGCAAGGCACCGCTGGACATGCGCCTGACCTACCTCGGCCGCAAACGCGTCGCGCGCGCCTGCCTGGCCCGCATGCTGGCGTGGCGGCCGCGCCGGGTGATCCTCGCGCACGGCCGCTGCTACCTCGACGAGGGCGAGGCCGAACTGCGCCGGGCGTTCCGCTGGCTGGCTTGAGTGGCTGGCGAAACGATCCGTTCGCCCGCCCACCCTTGGCGAATCGCTCGCCCGCGCGCATCTTGTCGCGATCCCCTTCCGCATGGAGTCCGTCATGACCGAGCGCCGCATTTTCCGCCGCATCCGCGGCATGGACACCGCCGACGGCGCGGGCGTGAAGCTCAAGCGCATCATCGGGCAGAGCGCGCTGGACATGCTCGACCCGTTCCTGCTGCTGGACGAGTTCCGCTCCGACCAGGCCGGCGACTACATCGCCGGCTTCCCCGAACACCCGCACCGTGGCTTCGAGACGGTCACCTACATGCTCGCCGGGCACATGCAGCACGGCGACAACCACGGCAACCGAGGCGATCTGGGCCCCGGCAGCGTGCAGTGGATGACCGCCGGGCGCGGCATCCTGCATTCGGAAATGCCGCAGCAGGAGAACGGCCTGATGTGGGGCTTCCAGCTGTGGGTGAATCTGCCCGCAAAGGACAAGATGACCGCACCGCGCTACCAGGACATCGCGCCGGAGAAGATCCCGGTGGTGCAGCCGGTGGACGGCGTGGAGGTGCGCGTCATTGCCGGTGACCTCGGCGGCGCCAGCGGCCCGGTCAGCGGCGTCGCCACCGCGCCGATCTACCTCGACCTCACCGTGCAGCCGGGCGCCACGATCACCGTGCCGCTGCCGGAAGGCCACAGCGCGTTCGCCTACGTGTTCGAAGGCGAGGCCGCGCAGGTCGCTGGCGAGTCGCTGGCGCGCAGCGAGCTGGCCGTGCTGAGCAAGGGCGAGTCGGTGACGATCGCCGGTGGCGATGCGCCGGCGCGCGTGCTGCTGGTCGCGGGCCAACCGCTGAAGGAGCCGGTGGCACGCTACGGCCCGTTCGTGATGAACACCACCGAGCAGATCCATGAGGCCATCGCGGATTTTCGCGCCGGCAAGTTCTGACGCGGTCCGCATTCGACCCGGTAGGAGCCCGCTCGCGGGCGATGCGTTTGCTCCTGATCCGCATCAAATCCAAGAGCATCGCCCGCGAGCCGGCTCCTACAGGGATGTCGTCAGCCAGCGGAGCACGCGTTGCAGGTTGTGCTCCAGTGGCGCACCGCCGTCGACGGTACATGCGGCTTCGTCCGCGCCCGGCGGCTCGAGCGCGGCCAGCTGACTGTCCAGCAGCGTCACCGGCATGAAGTGCACGCGCGCACGCATGCGTGCGTCCAGTTCCGCGCGTGGCAGGGCCAAGTAGACGAAGCGCACGCTGGGGCCCGCCGCACGCAGGCGGTCGCGATAATGACGGCGTAGCGCCGAGCACGCCACCACGCCGGGCTGCCCGGTGCGGATCCTTTCGGCCATCCAGGCGGCTACGGCATCGAGCCAGGGACGACGGTCGTCGTCGTCCAGCGCGATGCCGGCGGCCATCTTCTGGCGATTGGCGAGAGGATGCAGGTCGTCGGCGTCGAGGAAGCGGGCGCCGAGTGCCTCGGCCAGCGCCGCACCGAAGGTGCTCTTGCCGCTGCCCGAGACGCCCATCACCACGACCATCGTGGCGCGTGAGGGAGCGTTGCCGGCCGCCATCAGGGCTGGCGAAACGCCGCGCCACGGGCGCCGTTTTCGGCTTCGTGACGAATGCGCTCGTCGATGGCTGTCGCGTCGCCACCGCCCTCGTTGTGGATCCACGCCTCGCGCAGCTGCGGCAGCGTGAGCGCCGGTGACGGCGCGGCGGAATCGCGGCCGAACAGCGCCAGCGCGCCCAGCACGACCAGCCACAGCAGGGTCCAGGCGAGGCGAAAGCGCAGCGGCAGGCGGTGAGGTGAGTTCGTCTTGTTCATCGTTTCACGCTGCCCAGCAGCAGCCCTTGCAGGTAGTAGCGCTGCAGCGCCAGGAACAGCGCCAGCACCGGCAGCACGGTGATCACGGCACCGGCCATCATCAGCTCGGTGTCGCGTGCATGTTCGCGCGCCAGCGAGGCCAGGCCGATCGGCAGCGTGTAGTGCTCCTGCCCGGTCAGCACGATCAGCGGCCACATGAAGTCGTTCCCGGCGGTGAGGAAGGTGACGTTGGCCAGCGTCACCACGATCGGCTTGAGCAGCGGCAGCACGATCTGCACGAAGATGCGCGCCTCGCTGGCGCCGTCGATGCGCGCGGCTTCCAGCAGCTCGCGCGGGATGCCGCGCGCGTACTGGCGCACCAGGAAAATGCCGAACACGCTGGCCAGCGCCGGCAGCACCACGCCGGCGTAGCTGTTCACCAGACCCAGGTACTTCAGCAGCAGGAACAGCGGCAGCATCGCCACCTGTGCGGGAATCACCAGCGCGCCCAGCAGCCCCTTGAACAGCGCCGCGCGGCCGCGAAAGCGCAGCTTGGCGAACGCATAGCCGGCCATCAGGTTGCACGCCAGCGAGAGCAGCATGATGGCGCTGGCCACCGCCAGGCTGTTGGCGAGGTAGCGGCCCATGCCCGCGCGCAGGAACAGCGTGCGGTAGTTCTCCAGCGTGGCGTGGGCGGGCCACAGCGGTGGCGGCAGCGTGCCCGACTCACCCGGGCGCATGAACGACACCGACACCATCCACACCAGCGGAAACAGCGCCACCGTCGTGCCGCCGAGCAGCAGGGCGTTGACCAGCCAGCGGCTGCTGCGGGTGCTCATGCCGGCTCCTCGTCGCGCGTGTCCTGCTTCGACAGCCGTAGCATCAGCACGGTCACCGCGAACATCACCACGAACAGCGCGAACGCTACCGCCGAGGCCGAGCCCAGGTTCCACCAGGTGAAGCCTTCGTCGTACATCAGGTAGAGCACGCTCACCGTGCTCTGCAGTGGTCCGCCCTCGGTCATCACGTAGGGCTCGGCGAACAGCTGGAAGTAGCCCGACACGGTGAGGATCGCCACCATCAGCAGCGTCGGGCGCAGCATCGGCCAAGTGATGTGGCGGAACTGCCGCCACGGCGAGGCGCCGTCGATGCGCGCCGCCTCGTACAGCGTCGAGGGAATCGCCTGCAGCCCGGCCAGGAAGATGATCATGTTGTAGCCGAAGTTCTTCCAGACGGCGAACAGGATGATCGTGGGCATCGCCCAGCGCGGGTCGCCCAGCCAGTCCACCGGATGCAGGCCCAGCGTGTCGAGCAGCGCATTGACCACGCCGTACTTGGTGTTGAACAGGTAGCGCCAGATGATCGCCACGGCCACCACCGTGGTCACCACCGGCGCGAACAGCGCGGTGCGAAAGAACGCCTGCGCTCGCGCCAGCGGCGAGTTGAGCAGCAGCGCGCCGCCCAGCGATACCGCCATCGACAGTGGCACCGCCACGGCCACGAAGTACACCGTGTGGCTCAGCGCCGCCCAGAACAGCGGACGCTGCAGCAAGGAGAGATAGTTGTGCAGGCCGACGAAGCGCACGTTGTGTGGGTCGGCCAGTGCGTACAGGTCGTAGTCGGTGAAGCTGAGCATCAGCGCGCCGAGCACCGGCAGCGCGAAGAACACGCCAATCACCATCAGCGCGGGCGCCAGGAACAGCCAGGCGGTGCGCGGCGGATTCATCGTGCACCCTCGCGCCGCGTCAACACCCAGCGGCGCTTCTCCAGGATCGCGTCGACGCGGCGGTCCAATTCTGCGCAGGCCTGGTCGACCGTCAGTTCGCCGGCAATCACCCGTGCGGCCACCAGCTGCATTTCGTTGGCGATGCGCTCCCACTCCGGTACCGGTGGCGTCGGCCGGACGTGTTCGAGCTGCTCGCGAAAGGCGCGTGCCTGCGGATCGCGGCTCAGCTCGCCACCGTCCCAGGCGCTGCGTCGCGGCGGCATGTCGCCCACCAGGGCGTAGAAGCGGCGCTGCACCTGCGGCTCGGAGAGATATTCGATCAGCGCCCAGGCGGCATCCTTGTGCGCCGAATGGCGGAACACCACCAGGCTGGCGCCGCCGGCCGCGCCTGTGCCCGGACCGTCCGGCCCGGGCAGCCGCGCGGTCGACCAGCGGCCCTGCTGCTCGGCCGGAAGTCGCGCGCGGAACTCGCCGATGTTCCACGGTCCGGACAGGTAGAACGCATACACGCCGCGGCCGAACTCTTCCCACGGATTGCCCGCCACCACGTTGCTGATCGCCGGCGCCTGCTGCTGGCGGAACGTGTCGACGTAGAAGGTGAGCGCTCGTTTGAAGCCGGCGCTCTCGAAGTTGCCGTAGCGGTTGCCGTCGCGCAGCAGCGGGTCGGGCTGCTCCAACGCCAGCGACATCAGCTGCTCGTACTCGTTGGTGGGCAGCAGGATCCCGTAGCGGTGCGCGGCCGGATCGCTGAGCGCCGCGAGCATACGCCGCCACTCGGCCCAATCGTGCGGCGGGTGGTCGAAGCCGGCGGCCTTGAGCAGGTCGACGCGATAGAACAGCAGCCGCGTGTCCACATACCACGGCACGCCGTAGAGCCGGCCGTCGATCACGTTGGTGGCCCAGATGCTGTCGAAATAGTCGGCCGGCACCACGCTCGTGGAATGCCGTACGCGCGCATCCAGCGGCGCCACGGCATCCAGCGCCACCATCTCCGGCAGCCAGGTGTTGCCCAGTTGCATCATGTCCGGCATCGAACCTCCGGCGTAGGCGGTGAGCAGCTTCTGATGCGCCGCACTCAGCGGCAGTTGCTGCACGCTCACGGTGATGCCCGGATGGCTGCGCGTAAACCCCGGGAGCAGCGCCTGCACCGCCTCGCCCTCCGGGCCGAACGTCCAGAAGGTGAGCGTCTGGGTGGAGGCTGCGCGACGATCGCAGCCGGTCAGGCTCAGGCAAGTAAACAGGCTTGCCAGCAGCACACCCCGCGCGAGCCGACGCAGCCGGACTCGCGCAGGGCGCGCCGATGCGCTCACGGCACGGGCGCCGCCAGCCAGCCGCCGGTGAAGCCTGCGCGCTGCAGGCCACGACGGATGTACGGATTCTTTTTCATCACGTTCCATACGAAGCCGCTGCGCCAGTTCTCGATCATCAGCAGGATCGGGCCCTGGTCGATACCCAACTGCTCGGTGTCGACCCAGCCCAGGTCAGGCACCAGTTTGCCTGTGCGCAGGGTGGTCTGGGTATGGAAGCTGGGGTTGAACGCGTCGACGAAGCCGTAGCGGTCGTAGATGGACTTGCCGTAGCGCTGCTTCATCTCGGCCAGCGCCGGGACCACGATCTCCGGCGCGAAGGCGATCGAGCCGCCGGCTGCGGTCGGCGCGATGGTGCCGTCGTCGGAGATGTAGTCCAGCCCGGCGCCGCGCGCGGTATAGCCCTGAAATTTCTTCTCGCCCTGCGCGCTTTTCACCACGAAGCCGCCGGGGCCATTGCTGGCGGTCAGGCCCCACACGTTCTTGCCGTAGCCAGTCCAGCCGCCCGGGTTGGCGATGGCGTAGTTGCGTTGGCTGTAGGTGGCGCGGCGGCCGTTCTCGAAGTAGTCGAGGTTGTGCTTGCGATTCCAGTCGTCGCGGATGCCGCGGAAATCCACCCAGGATTCGGTGTACTGGTGGCCGAACATCGGCGCGAAGTTGAGGAAGGTCTGCCCGTAGAAGCTGCCCCAGGTGGTGTCGTTGGTGGACGACCACGCCTTCCAGGCCGCCGGATCGACCGGGTGGGTGGGCGATCCCAGCGCCAGGATGTAGACCAGCTTGCCTTCGTTGTAGCCCTTCCAGTCAGCCGGGATGAACTTGCCGCCGGGCGTCCAGCCCATCGAGATCAGCGGCGGGCGCGCCTGCATCCACGGCCACTCCACCGCGCGATAAATCGCGTCGGCCAGCGCGCGGATCTGTTCCTCCTGCGGCGTGGCACGGTCGTAGTACGACTGCGCAAACAGCACGCCGCCGAGCAGCAGCGTGGTGTCCACGCTCGACAGCTCGGTCCAGCGCCCTTCGCGCTTGCCGGTCTGCATGTCGAGGAAGTGATAGAAGAAGCCGTGGTAGCCGGCCGCGCCGTCCTCGCTGGCGTTCTGCGGCGCGTCGTGGAAGAACTTCAGCGTGGCCAGCGTGCGCGCCACCGCCTGCTCGCGCGTGATGTAGCCGCGCTCCACGCCGATGCCATACGCGGTGAGGCCGAAGCCCACCGCGGCGATGCTCGAGAACGACTCGCCCGGGTAGTGGTCCGGCACCATCCCGGTGGTCGGGTCGGCGCTGTCCCAGAACCAGCGGAAGGTGCGCTGCTCCAGGTCGTCGACCAGGGCCTGCTGGGCGGATGTGGCGTCCTGGTAGGTGTGGATCGGCTTCACCGTCGCCGGGTGGGCCGCGGGAGCAGCAACAGCAGATGCCGCCACGAGTGCTGCGATCAGCAGCGACGGAAGGGCGTGTACGCGCCAGTAGTCGGAAAACTTCTTGGTCATCGGATCGGTCGTTCGCGGTCGAGGCGCCGGGGAGCGCCGGGAAGGGGACGAAAGGTCAGGCGGCGCAGTGCCGCGCTATGAACGCTTCGTGCGGGGGCATGGCTTCGACGCAACTCTCGACGACATTGCGCACGCTTTGCATGAAGTGGCGGAGGTCCTGTTCGGGCATCTGGTCTACCAGAGTGTGATAGCGCTCGGGCATGATTCCTTGGCCCAGCATCACCTGCACCCAGCTGACTAGCCCGAACATCTCGTTGCCGTCGCGGAAAAAGCTGCCGGTATCGTGAAACAGCGCAATGTTCTCGCGCAGCGAGTCAGGGATCGCCATCTCGCGGCACTGCTGCCAGAACGGGTCGCCTTCGCGCTGGTTGACGTGGTAGTGCAGGATCAGGAAGTCGCGGATGCGCTCGGCTTCCCACGCCGATTCCCGGTTGAAGCGGTCCTGCAGAACCTGGCTGCAATCGCGGCGGGGAAACAACGAAAGCAGACGGCTGATGCCCGACTGGATCATGAAGATGCTGGTTGATTCCAGGGGTTCCATGAAGCCGCTCGCCAAGCCCAGCGCCACTACGTTGCGGCTCCAGGAGCGTTTCCGACGCCCGGTCACGAAGCGCAGCGGGCGGGGGTCGCCCAGCGCCTTGCCATCGAGGTTCGCCAGCAGCGAGGCCGCTGCTTCGTCGTCACTCAGATGGGCGCTGGCGTAGACGTAGCCGTTGCCGGTGCGGTGCTGCAACGGGATACGCCACTGCCAGCCGGCCTTGCGTGCAGTGGAACGGGTGTATGGCGTCGGCGGCCCGACTTTCTCGCAGGCCACTGCCAGCGCTCGATCGCACGGCAGCCAATGCGTCCAGTCCTCGTAGCCGGCATGCAGCGTCTGCTCGATCAGCAGCCCGCGGAAGCCGGAGCAGTCGATGAAAAGATCGGCCTGGAGCCGCTCGCCACTTTCCAGGACCACCGACTCGACGAATCCGTCGTCCGGCCGCAACACGGTATGGGCAATCTTGCCCTCGGTGCGTTGCACCCCGCGCTTCTCGGCATAACCGCGCAGGTAGCGGGCATAGAGCCCGGCATCGAAATGATAGGCGTAGGCGATGTTGGCCAACGGGGAGTTGGCGGGTGCATCGCTGGCCGAGGTCATGAACCGGCCGTGCGACGCGGCCAGGGTATTGAGTGAATAGGCGCCGATGTCGTCGGCGAAGCCCAGCTTGCGCGCCTTGAGCCAGAACTGGTGGAACGGCTGCATGGCGATGTCATGCCCGATCGTGCCGAAGCCGTGGATGTAGGACTCGCCTGGACGACTCCAATCGTTGAACTGGATGCCCAGCTTGAACGTGCCCTGGGTCTGGCGCACGAACTCGGCCTCGTCGATCTCCAGCAGTCGATTGAACAGGCTCAGGTGTGGCACGGTCGCCTCGCCCACGCCGACGGTGCCGATCTCCTCCGACTCCACCAGACGGATCGCGCAGCCGTCGCCGAGCACCTTGGCCAGCGCGGCTGCCGCCATCCAGCCGGCGGTGCCACCGCCCACCACGAGGATGCTCTTGATTGGATCGTTCATCTCGACTGCCTGTTGCCCGAAAACACGTGAGCCAACTCTTGAACTCGGGAGCCGGCGTGCGAATGATTCAAACGCCGCCCCCAAAAGAGACAAGGCCCGCCGGAGCAGGCCCTGTCGGGGTGAAGCGTTCAGCCGGCAGGTTAGAACTTGATGTCGGCGGTCAGCTTGTACGTGCGCGGCACGCCCATGATGTTGCCGTCCTTGGTGTAGACCGGCGTGTACCCGTTGTCGAAGAAGTCGGTCGTGTCCGCGTAGTTCTTGAAATTGAACACGTTCAATGCATCGAAGCGGACTTGAAGCGTGAGGCCGCGGCCGAGGTCGAAGTTCTTTGACGCCTGCAGGTCCACGTCGCGGTAGCCGAAGACCGGGCCGCCGAACAGGAACTTCGAGCCCTTCGGGATGCCGACCACCGGCCACGCCGCCGACATCTCGCCCTGCGCGCCGACCGAGTTCGGGTACAGGTTGCAGCAGGCGATCGCCGACCGCGGCGTCGAGGTCTCCAACACCAGCTTGCCGGCCACCGTGATCCCCCACGGCGCGTCCATCGAGCCGGTCACCACCAGGCGGTGCTTGGGCGCCGCGCTGGAGAGCTGGAACGGGTAGTCCTTGATGCTCGGCAGGTCGAACGCGTAGCCGTCCGAGTACAGGCGGTTCTGCGTGGCATGCGTATGGGTGTAGGCGATGGTCATGCCCCAGCCGCTCTCGCGGGTGTAGGGCTTGTCGACCGACAGCAGCAGCTGGGTGTTATAGGTGGTCTTGCCGTTGTCGAACAGGATCAGGCTGCCGATGCCCGGCACGCCCGAGTCGCCCCACTGGTTGGTGTTGGTGCCGTAGGTGTAGAACTTGCCGTTCGGGTAGCGGTTGCCGAGCTGGCCGACGATGCCGTTGTACTGCAGGATGCGGGCCAGCGTGACGCTGGTGTTCCAGTCGCCCAGCTTGTTGCGCATGCCCAGGCTGTACTGGTCGGAGTAGGGCGACTTGATCTTGTTGTTGATCATGTCGACCTCGCTCACGCCGTTGCCTAGGCCTTGCAGCGTGGCGGCGTTAAGGTACTTCGGATCCCACACGAAACACGATTGGCCGTCCGCCTGCCCGGGCCCGCAGCCGTTGATGCCGTTCGGGTTCTCGAAGTAGATATCGGGCTCGGACAGCGCGTTCTTGCTGTTCTCCAGCGAGATCACGTCGAACAGGTTGCGGTCATAGGCGCGGCCGGCACCGCCGAAGATCACGTGCTCCTCGTCGCCGTTGAGGTCGTAGGAGAAGCCCAGGCGCGGCTGGATTTCGTTCTTCTGCGATTTACGGTTGTGGCCGTTGCTGATGTAGTCGTTGATGTTGATGCCGCCCGCAGCCAGGCTTTGCGCATACGAGTGGTCGATGGTGACCGTACCGTTGCCGTCGGTGAACTCGTAGTTGGGCGCATTGATTGCATCGACGACCGGCTGCAGGGTCTTGTAGTTCAGGAACTGCGGCGACTTTTCATAGTCCCAGCGCACGCCGAGGTTCAGCGTCAGCTTGTCGTTGACCGCCCAGTCGTCCTGGATGTAGGTGCCGAACTGCTTGTTCTTCGACACTGCAGTCAGCGGCAGGCCGGAGTTCACCTTGCCAAAGGTCACCCGATACGGTACCGATTCGGTGCCACCGGGGCCGACGTTGTAGAAATAATTAGCAGCGGTGGAGCTGTCGCGGTCGTCGAGCTGGACCTCCTTGTACTTCACGCCCATCTTGATGACGTGGTCGCCGTGCCACTCAAGGTCGTTGAAGGTCAGGTTGTCCTGGATCGCATTACCCTTTTGGCGCGCCTCAAAGTATTGGCGCGGATCCTGGCCATTGATCAGCAGGATCGTGTCGGTCGGCTGGGGATCGTTCCAGACATAGCTCGTCGCCGGTGCGTCGGTGATCGCCGAGGGCGAATCCAGCGTGCTCTCGTAGTTCCACATCAGCTCGTTGAACCAAGCATCGGCGCTGTGTTGCCAGCGCGCGTCGATGCGCTTGTCGTCGTTGCGGTAATTATAGTTGGCTGACGGCGCCGTGGTGATGCCTGCACCGTAGATCTGGCTCTCCTTGCGGATCTTCGTACTCAACTCGAAGCGGTCGCGGTCGGTCGGTTCCCAGTCCAGCTTGCCGAAGTACAGGTTCTCCTTGAACGGCAATGCGCTCGGCCCGAGCTGGGCGCGGGCGTCCGCCGGCAGGTACGTGTTGTACGGCACGTTGTTGTAGGTGTGGTTGGAGCCGGTAGTGGTGGTCGGCGTCTGGAACTCCTTCGCCTCATACGTCACGAAGAAGTGCAGCTTGTCCTTGATGATCGGACCGCCGATCGCGCCGCCGTACTCGCGGCTGACGCCGCGGGCCTTGTTGTGGGCTTCCGCCTCGGCCGGCGTCTCGGCGCGTAAGCGGTCGCTGGTGAAGGTCTCGAAGGCTTCGCCGTGGAATTCATTGGTGCCGGACTTGGTCTCGGCGGTGATCGCCGCCGAGGAGATCTGGTCGTACTCGGCCTTGTACTGCGAGGTGATTACCTTGTACTGGCCGATCGCCAGCTGCGGGAACGGGTTGCCCGCGTCGCCATCGTGGTTGGGGCCGGCCTGGCCGGCCAGACCGCCGCCGTGGACGTAGTTCTTCTGGCCGACGCCGTCGATGTAAACATTTACATTCGCAGCCGGCTGGGCTCCAGCCTTGATCGCAGTTTTGCCGTTCTCGGTGGTGAACGCCATGCCCGGGACGGCGTCAGCGAACTCGAGGAAGTTGCGGGTGATCTGCGGCGTGGTGTCGATCTGGTGCAAGGACACCGTGGCGCCAACCTCCGAGGTCTTCACCTCGGTAAGGGTCGTGGCCGACACGCTGACGCCGGTGAGGTTGGTGGCGTTGGCCGCCGACGGCGCCTCGGTGCCGGCCGCGGGGGCCGAGAAGTTGAGGGTGGCCGTCGAAGCCACGGTCAGCGTGACGTTCTGCTGCGTACCCGGGCCGGCATCCACCTGGTAGGTGCCCGGCGGCAGGCCGGTCAGTGTGTAGCTGCCGTCGGCACTGGCGTTGGCGCGGCGCGTGGTGCCGGTCGCTGGGTTGAATGCCGTGACCGTGGCGCCGGCGGCCGCCTTGCCGCGCAAGGTGGCGTAGGCCGACTGGCTCCATGCCGTCGTAGGGGCCGCGCCGATCGCCACGACGGTGGTGGCGATGACGCTGGCGAGCAGTTTCTTCTTCAGTTGCAGTGGAGCCTTCATGACTACCCTCCCAAAGGGATGTTGCTGATGTGCCCTCAACGGGCTTTCTTGGTTGATTTGCTGTCGTGCGGACGTGCACCGCAGCTGTCGCGCACCACCACTTCACAGCCGAGCGTGTCGGTGGAAGGTGTGGTCTGGTCGGATGCATCCAGCAGCGCGGCCAGTCGCTCGAGCGCACTTCGCCCCAGGTCCACGATGCGTACGCGCACCGTGGTCAGTGACGGGGTGACGTAGCGCGCGATCGGAATGTCGTCGAAGCCGGCCAGCGCGATGTCGCGGGGTACCTCAAGGCCGGCTTCCTGAAAGGCGTAGAGGCAGCCGATCGCCATCATGTCGTTGCCAGCGAATACCGCTTGCGGGCGTGCGCCGGTGGTCAGCAGCTCGCGGCCCGCGCGGTAGCCCGATTCCTCGGTGAACGCGCCGGCGACCACGCGCACCGGTGCGCCGGGCGCGAATTCGGCCATGGCGGCGCGATAACCGTGCTCGCGCTGCGCGGCGTCGAAGTTGCCGTCGGGACCGGTGATGAAGGCGATCTGCCGGTGCCCGGCATCCACAAGGTGACGCACCATCGCGCGTGCGCCGCCTTCGTTGTCGATGTTGAGCACGCTGTAGTGCTCGCTGCGCACCGCGCTGTTGAGCAGCACGGTGGGGAGCGCTTCGGGCAGGTTGGCGTGCAGGAACTTGACGTCCGCGCGCGAAGACAGGATCAGCATGCCGTCGACCCGGCCGCGCATGGCGCGCAGCGCGGCGGCCGCGTCCTCGACCCCGTCATGCGCGCTGGACACCAGCAGATGCAGCCCACGGGCGCGCGCCGCCAGATCGATGCCGCGGATCAGCTCGGAGAAGAACTCGCCATGCAGGTCCGGCAACAGGGCGCCGATGGTGTGCGTGCGGCGGGTGATCAGGCTGCGCGCAGCGCTGTGCGGGACGTAGCGCAGGCGGTTGGCGACGGCGCGGATACGCTGCTCCGTCTCGGCCGTCACGCCGCCGTTGCCATTCAACGCGCGCGACACGGAAGCCACCGACACGCCGGCCTCCCGCGCCACGTCTTTGATGGTCACTGTCGTCACGGTTGCGCCCTTTTGCGCGCCCGGGCCCGGGCGCTGTGGCGGAACGTAAACGTTTTCATCGCAACTTGTAAAGCTTTTGCAAAACAGGCATTTGCTGCGCTGCGCAAGGGTTTGCCCGGGGTTTTGCCATGCGAACCTCAACCCTCAGCCAGCACCATGGCTTGCGCCGGTCTCTGCTGTGGCCGACGACGTTCATGCAGCGCAGCAAGCCCGGTCGCTACCTATCGGCTGGCGCGGTTCAAGCGCCGCGTTCCGCGGCCGATATGCCAGGCGACGGTCCGCCGCGTGGCCGCACCCGCATGTCGGGGTGTGGCGTGCATCACGCCTGGAGGACTGGACGGAGTCCGTCGTTAAATTTAAATTAATCCAAGCCAGTACAGTTCCCTGTACCCTTAATCTCGGTTTCACAGCACAAGTCGATCCCAAACTACTGATTATGCTTACTCTGACCGCCATCCTCGTTGTCGCCCTCGCTGGCTTTGCCGCCAGCGCCGTGCGCCACGTGCCGATCGGTCAGGTGCATAGCCTGTATCGCCGCGGCAAGCCGCTGCGTCTGCTGCAGCCGGGCACCCACTGGGTGCTGCCGGGGTTGGACCGTATCGGTCACCGAATCGATCTCGCCGGCCAGGTGCTGCGCTTCGAGCAGCCGCAGACCGACAGCCAAGAGCTACGTGGCACCGTGTACTGGCAGGTGCTCGAGCCCGAGCGCGCCGACGCGGTGATCGACGAGGCCGCCCAGCTGATCCGCCGCAGCGCGCTGGACGCACTCAGCGTCGAGCCGATGCCGAGCAGCGCCGACCGGCGCGACCTGGGTACGCGCATGAAACAGGCGATCAACGGCGTACTGCGCGAGCGCGGGGTGATGGTCACGCGGGTGGAGCTGGAGATCGCCTGAGCGGAGATTCGCGCAGCGTCGCCCGAGAGCGGCCGCGCCAGGGGAGTTGCGCATCGCTTGCCCGCTTCGGCGGGTTTTCTTTTGTCTGCGGCCGGCCGGATACTCACCGGCCCTCGCCCACCGGGAACCGACATGACCGAGCGCTCCGCCCTGCAACGCCGCCTCGAAGAAGGCATCGCCGCGCTCGGCCTCATGCTGCCGCCGGAAGCGGTGTCGCGCCTGCTCGATTACCAGGCCCTGCTGGTGCGCTGGAACGCCACCTACAACCTCACCGCCGTGCGTGATCCGGCCGAAATGGTCACCCGTCACCTGCTCGATTCGTTGGCGATCCTGCCTTACGTCACCGGCACGACGCTGGCCGATCTGGGCACCGGCCCTGGCTTGCCCGGCATCGTCCTGGCGATCGCCGCGCCGGGGCGCGCAATCGCCCTGGTCGATTCCAACGGCAAGAAGGTGCGCTTCCTGCGCGAGGCGATCCGCGCGCTCAAACTCGAGGGCGTGCAGGCGGTGCAGTCGCGGGTGGAGGATGTGCAGGGATCGTTCGACTGCATCACCGCACGCGCCTTCGCCAGCTTCGCCGACATGCTCGGCTGGGGTGGTCACCTGCTCGCTCCGGGCGGGCGCTGGCTGGCGATGAAGGGCCGCCGTCCCGACGAAGAACTGGCCGGGCTGCCGCCCGGGTTCGCCCTGACCGCGCTGCACGCGCTCGCGGTGCCGGGGCTGGAGGGCGAGCGTCACCTGGCGGTGATCGAGCACGCCCCGGCACCCGCCCCGCACGCGGCAGCCTGTTAATCTAGTTCTCCTTTTCGCCAGCGCACGGTACCGACGACACATGGCCCGCATCATCGCTGTCGCCAACCAGAAGGGCGGTGTCGGCAAGACCACCACCGCCGTCAATCTCGCCGCGTCGCTGGCTGCCGCCAAGCGCAAGGTGCTGCTGGTCGATCTCGATCCGCAGGGCAACGCCACCATGGCCTCGGGCGTGGACAAGAACCACACCAAGCCGAACGGCTGCGAAGTGCTGCTGGAAGAAGTGCCGATCGAGCGGGCCATCGTCCCCACCGAAGCGCACTACGACCTGCTGCCCGGCAACGGCGACCTCACCGCCGCCGAGCTCAAGCTGATGGACGCGCTGGCGCGCGAGAGCCGACTCAAGGAACAGCTGGCCAAGGTGGCGAGCAAGTACGACACCATCCTCATCGACTGCCCGCCCTCGCTGCACCTGCTCACTCTCAACGCGCTGACCGCCGCCGACGGCCTGCTGATTCCGGTGCAGTGCGAGTACTTCGCGCTGGAGGGTTTGTCGAGCCTGCTCGACACGGTCAAGGCAGTGCGTCAGCGGCTCAATCCGCAGCTGGAGATCGAAGGCCTGCTGCGCACGATGTACGACGTGCGCAACAACCTCGGCAATGAGGTCTCGGCGCAGCTCACCCAGCACTTCGGCGACAAGGTGCTGCGCTCGATCATCCCGCGCAACGTGCGCCTGGCCGAGGCGCCCAGCCACGGCCAGCCGATTCATCTGTACGACCGCAGCTCGCGCGGCGCGATCGCCTACATCGGCCTGGCCGGCGAGATCATCCGCCGCGAGCGCGGTGCTCAGGCGGCGTTGGCCGCGCTGAGCGAAATGCACGACGATCACGACGGCGCGCGCGACGCGACGATCGACCTTCATCAGGAGTAAGCATGGCCGCGAAGAAGCGTGGACTCGGACGCGGGCTCGACGCCCTGCTCGGTGGCGATGGCGCCGGTACGCCATCGGTGATCGAGCAGGAGGGCGAGCTGCGCACGCTGCCGATCCAGCAGATCCAGCCCGGCAAGTACCAACCGCGGCGCCACTGGAACGACGAGGCGCTGGACGAGCTGGCCGCCTCGATCAAGGCGCAGGGCCTGATCCAGCCGGTGGTGGTGCGCGCGCTGGGCAAGCACAGCTACGAGCTGATCGCCGGCGAGCGCCGCTGGCGTGCCGCGCAGCGGGCGCAGATGAGCGAGATTCCGGCGCTGGTGAAGGACGTGCCGGAAGTCGCCGTGCCGGCGATGGCGCTGATCGAGAACATCCAGCGCCAGGACCTCACCCCGCTGGAAGAGGCCGATGCGCTCAAGCGGCTCATCGACGATTTCGACCTCACCCACCAGCAGGCCGCCGATGCGGTGGGCCGCTCGCGCGCTTCGGTATCCAACCTGCTGCGGCTTACCGAACTGCCCGCTTCGATCAAGAAGCTGCTCGACGAAGGCAAGCTGGAAATGGGCCACGCCCGCTGCCTGATCACTCTGCCCGAGCGCGAGGCCGAATCGCTGGCGCTGGAGGCCGCGCGCAACGGCTGGAGCGTGCGAGAGCTCGAGGAGGCCGCGCGCAAGGCGCAGGCTGCGCCCAAGGGCAAGGCCAAGCGCGCCCCGACGCGCGATCCGAACGTCGCCGACCTCGAGCGCGAGCTGGCCGAGCGCTTCGCCACCCGCGTGGAGCTGCTCTCCCAGGGGCGCGGCGGCAAGGGTAAGCTGGTGATCCACTACCACAGCAACGACGAGTTGGACGGCATCCTCGGCAAGATCCGCTGAGGCTTCCTGTAGGGGCGCACCCTGTGCGCGAATGCTTTTGGCTTTGATGTCGATCGGTAGCGTAAGCATTCGCGCACAGCGTGCGCTCCTACAGGGCGGCGGCATCGGCGATAATCACGAACTTACGTATTTCCGGACTGGCCCCCATGCCCCAGCTCTCCGTCGTCGTCCCCGTCTTCAACGAGCGCGACAACATCCCGCCGCTGCTCGCCGAGATCGCCGCCGCGCTGCGCGGCAAGGTCGACTACGAGGTGATCTACGTCGACGACGATTCCACCGACGACAGCCGCGACGTGCTCAAGGCGCAGAAGGCCAGCCATCCGGAGCTGCGGGTGATCCATCACGTCAACCGCAGCGGCCAGAGCACCGCGGTGTGGAACGGCGTACGCGCGGCGCAGTCGCCCTGGATCGCCACGCTGGATGGCGACGGTCAGAACGACCCGGCCGACATCCCCAAGCTGCTGGCCGCGCGCGATGCCGCTGCCGGCAACGTGCGTCTGCTGGCCGGCTGGCGCACCACGCGGCGCGACAGCTTCAACAAGCGCATCTCCTCGAAGATCGCAAACGCGGTGCGCTCGCGCATGCTCAAGGACGCCACGCCGGACACCGGCTGCGGGCTGAAGCTGTTCGAGCGGGAGGTGTTCCTGCGCCTGCCTTACTTCGACCACATGCACCGCTACCTGCCCGCGCTGGTCAAGCGTGCCGGCTTCCAGAGCCAGAGCGTGCCGGTGGGCCATCGCCCGCGCACGGCCGGCACCTCCAAGTACGGCATGCTCGATCGCCTTTGGGTGGGTCTGGCCGACCTGCGCGGCGTGGCGTGGCTGATGCGCCGGGGCAAGGTCACGGCGGTGGAAGAGCTGTAACTCTTCACGCCGGCTTTGCGGCGCCCGCCGCGACAGCGGCGTAAGCTCAAGGACTTTCCCGGGCGCGGAGCGGCGCATGGGCATTGCTATCAAGCGGATCTACGCACCCGCGGGTGCGGGCGACGGCTATCGGGTGCTGGTCGATCGACTGTGGCCACGCGGCTTGCGCAAGGAAGATGCCGCGCTGGACGGCTGGTTGCGCGAGGTCGCGCCTTCGCCTGCTCTGCGCCGCTGGTTCGGCCACGAGCCGTCGCGCTGGGAGGGCTTTCGGCATCGCTACGCGGCCGAACTGGACACTCTGGCCGACCACTGGCGTCCGCTGGCCGATCGCGCGACACATCACCGGGTTACCCTGCTCTACGCGGCGCGCGACGAGGAGCACAACCACGCGCTGGCGCTGAAGAACTACCTCGAAACCTGGCTGCGCGCGCACGGCCCGCGCTGAGGCACGCTCATTCCTCGGGCTGGCGCTGGCGCATCACGCCCTGGCGGCTCCAGTCCTGCAGGGCGGCGCGGGCGCGTTCGTGGCCCAGCTCGATCAACTCGCGCGCCCGGTAGAACTCGTAGGCGGTGGAAACGTTGCGCGGCATCTGGATCAGCAGATCCGGTGCGTAGGCGGCCAGGCGCAGCCGTGCGAGGTTCGACTGCATCAGGTCCATCGACTGGTTGAGCAAATCGAGCGCCCCAGGCATGGCCGGGCTGTCCGCGACGCTGCTGCTGCCGGGCAGCATCCGGCCGAGCCACTCGGCGATCCGGCCGCGGTGGCTGGCGTCGTCCGCCTCCACCACGGCGGTGGCCGGCAGCTCGGCCGGCCCGTCCACGCTCACGGCGATCAGGTAGTCGGCGCGCTCGCGCATCAGCGGGGTCACCGGCACCGGATTGAGCAGGGCGCCGTCCAGCAGCAGTCGACCGTCGATGCGGTGGGGCCGGAACACGGTGGGAATCGCGATGGAGGCACGGATGGCGTCGAACAGCGATCCGCGGGTGAGCCACACCTCGCGTTCGCGCTCCAGGTCGGTGGCCACGGCGGTGTAGGCCAGTGGCAGCTCCTCGATGTGCACGTCGCCGATCAGCTCGCGCAGCGTGCCAATCAGCTTTTCGCCCTTGATGAAGCCGCCGCCGGAGAAGGTCCAGTCGAGCAGGCGCAGCACGTCGATCTTGGCCAGCGCGGTGACCCAGTCGCGGTACACGTCGAGCTTGCCCATCGCGTAGATGCCGCCGATCAGCGCGCCCATCGAGGTGCCGGCGATCGCCACCACGTCGAAGCCGGCGGCCTCGATCTCCTCGATCACGCCGATGTGTGCCAGGCCCTTGGCGCCGCCGGCGCCGAGCGCCAGCGCCACGGTCGGTCGGCTGCCATGGGTGGGGCGCTCGGGGGTGGTCTGGATGTCGTGCCCGTCGGACGGGGTATCGAGGTGGGCCATGGGCTCGCGCAGGCGGTAGCGGGTCATAACGTTGTACAAACACCCGGATTCCGTACGATGCCAGAAAGGCCCCGCAGCAGCGACCGCGACCGCATCCACACCCGGGATGGCGGCGGCGCAGCAGACGCCAGGCGGCGGCCTTCTTCCGGGAACTATTGATGCGCCTTACCTTGCGACGACCGCTGCCCGCGGCTGCCACCGGCTCCCCTGTCCCCGAGGTCGCCGCATGACCTGGCAGGCCTGGGCCACCGTGGCGGTGATCGTCGCGGCGATGGCGCTGTTCGCCAGCGAGAAAGTGCGCATCGACCTGGTGGCGCTGATGGCGCTGGCGGCGCTGGTGATCCTGGGCATCGTGAGTCCGGCCGAAGCCCTGAGCGGCTTCAGCAACGAGGCGACGGTCACGGTGGCCGCCATGTTCGCGCTGAGCATGGGCATCGAACGCTCCGGCGCGCTGGAGCCGCTGAGCCGATTGCTGGTGAAGATCCGTCGCCCCTGGCTGCTGACGCTGGCGATGATGCTGGCGATCGCGCCGTTGGGCGCGTTCATCAAGAACATCGCGCTGGTCGCCACCTTCCTACCGCTGGCGCTCAAGGTGTGCCAGCGCACCGGTACCGCGCCCGGCCGGGTGCTGATGCCGATGGCTTTCGCCGCACAGATGGGCGGCGTGTGCACGCTCATCGGCACCTCCTCCAACCTGCTGGCCGACACACTGGCGCAGAAGCACGGGCTGCAGCCGTTCGGCGTGTTCGAGTTCACGTCACTGGGCGCCGTGCTGGCGGTGGTGGGCATGGTCTACCTGATGCTGATCGGCCGCTGGCTGCTGCCGCGGCACATCGACACCGACATGCCGGTGGAGGCGGAAATCGGCAAGTACGTCACCGAACTGGAGGTCACCGAGCAGTCCTCGCTGCTGGGCAAGAGCATCGCCGATGCCAGCCTGGGCGAGCGCTACGGCGTGTACCCGCTGGAGCTGCTGCGCGGCGAGCGGCGCATGTGGTCGCCGCGCTCGCAGCAGATCGCCCGTGGCGACGTGCTGCTGGTGCGCGGCGACTGGGAGAAGATCGAGGAGTTCCGCCGCCAGGCCGGCCTGCGCAACGCGCCGGAAAGCCACTACGCGCACGCCGACGACCGCCCGCGCGTGCTCGCCGAGATCATGGTCGCGCCGGCCAGCCCGCTGGAAGGTCGCCGCTTTGGTGAAACCGGCATCGGCTGGCGCTACGACGCGGTGGCGCTGGCGATCCACCGGCGCGGCCAGGTGCTGCGCGAAAAGCTCAGCGACGTGTCGCTGGCGGTGGGCGACGTGCTGCTGGTGCTGGTGGCCGAGGAGGCCATGACCAACGTGCGCAACGACGAGTCGTTCATCGTGCTCAGCGAGCGCGAGAACGCGCCGCGCACGCCGCGTAAGGCGCTCTATGCGGTGGCGATCATGGCGGCGGTGATCGTGGCGTCGGGCCTGCGCTGGCTGCCGATTCCGATAGCCGCTATCTGCGGCGCCACCGCAATGGCGCTGGCCGGCTGCTTTGGCCGTAAAGACGTCTACGAGGGCATGGACTGGAAGATCATCATCCTGCTCGGGGCGATTCTGCCGTTGGGCGTGGCGATCGAGAAGAGCGGTCTGTCCACCGCGGTGGTGCACATGGGCATGGCGGTGATCGGCAGCCATGGTCCGCTGGCCGCGCTGCTGATGATCTACCTGCTCACCGCGCTGCTTACGGAACTGATGGGACACAACCCCTCGGTGGTGCTGATGGTCGGCATTGCCGCCTCGGTGGCGCAGGCCATGCACGTGGATCCGCGCCCGTTCGTGGTGGCGGTGGCGTTCGCGGCGGCCACCTCGTTTGCCACGCCGGTGGGTTACCCCACCAACACCATGGTGTATTACGCCGGCGGCTATCGCTTCACCGACTTCATGAAGGTCGGCATCCCGCTCATCCTGCTGTTCTGCGCGCTGTCGATGTGGCTGATCCCGCAGCTGTGGCCGTTCCATCCGTAGGCGGCGGCCCGGTTTTCCGGAGCTTTCCCGCGAGCGCCGGCCCTTCACCAGCCTTCTCCCGAGAGGGCTCCAGCGTGAAGCTAGCGGGGGACCTGCTGGTAGCCGCCCAGCGCCATGTGCAGCAGGCTCTTCATTTCCTCGCGCAATGGCAGTGGCGCCACCACTTCGGCATCCGGGCCGTACTTGAGCACGTCCATCAGCAGCTCGCGCGACTTCGAATACGGCACCTTCAGCTCGTAGCGCCCGTCGGGTAGCCATTCGCCCTTCTGCTGCGAGTGCCAGTGCTCGTCGGCGACCCAGCGCGCGGCGTGGGCAGAGAAGCGGATCGTCGCCCAGGCCTTGGGCTTGCCGGCGAAGATGCCGTAGCTGGAAGCGAGCCATTCGTTGAGATCCGCCTCGGGCACGTCGATCGCCGCTTCGTCCAGTGCGTGCGGATCGGCGATGCGATCCACGGCGAAGCTGCGCAGGGCTTCGCGATCGTGATCCCACGCATCCAGGTACCAGTTGTCGCGGTAATGCGTCAGCCGCTGCGGCGACACCGTGCGCTTGCTTTCATTGTTGGTGGTGCGCGCGCGGTACAGGAAACGCAGCTGCTTGCGATCCAGCACCGC
>NZ_JBQCCF010000046.1:0-4593 GCF_051962475.1 Dyella sp. | reverse complement strand
AACGCACGGGGGGCGGAGGCCACCGCCCCCCCCCGTTTTTTGTTTTTGTGCGGGCAACTCCGGGGTCTCGGGGCGCGCCTGGGCCGGCTTTCCCGCGCCCGGGGGCATCCGCGGTGACCTTGCATCCAGGTAAATGGATTCCCGCTTGCGCGGGAATGACGGCAGCGATGTGGCAGTTCATTGAACCCGAAGATAAGGCCGGAAACACACTGATGGACGATCTGGACAGTCGCGCCAACCAAGCCCTGGCGGATATCGCCGCCGCCACCTCGCTCGATGCGCTCGACGCCCTGCGCGTGGGCCTGCTCGGCAAGAGCGGCATCGTCACCGCCGCGCTGAAGTCGCTGGGCGCGCTGGCGCCGGACGAGCGCAAGGCGCGCGGCGCCGAGGTCAACCGCGTCAAGGATCGGCTCGCCGACGCGCTGGCTGCGCGCAAGGCGACGCTGGAGCAGGCCGAGCTGGACCGGCGCCTAGCCTCCGAAACCATCGACATCAGCCTGCCCGGGCGCGACGGCGAGCGCGGCGGCATCCATCCGATCACCCGCGCGCTGGAACGCATCGCGTCGATCTTCGCGCGGCTGGGTTACCAGCGTGCCGACGGTCCGGAGATCGAGGACGACTGGCACAACTTCGAGGCGCTGAACTTCCCGCCGCACCACCCGGCGCGTGCCATGCACGACACGTTCTATTTCGGCGACGGGCGCCTGCTGCGCACGCATACCTCGCCGGTGCAGGTGCGTTCGATGCAGGGCCGGCAGCCGCCGATCCGCATCATCGCGCCGGGCAAGGTCTACCGCAGCGATTCGGACCAGACCCACTCGCCGATGTTCCACCAGATCGAGGGCCTGCTGGTCGATGAGACCTCCAGCTTCGCCGACCTCAAGGGCACGCTGGCCGAGTTCGTGCGTGCGTTCTTCGAGCGCGACTTCGAGATGCGCTTCCGTCCCAGCTACTTCCCCTTCACCGAACCCTCGGCGGAGGTGGACATCCGCTGGGAGACCGAAGACGGCCAGAGCCGCTGGCTGGAGGTGCTGGGCTGCGGCATGGTGCATCCGAATGTGCTGAGGAACTGCGGTATCGATCCGGAGCGCTACACCGGCTTCGCCTTCGGCCTGGGCGTGGAGCGCTTCGCGATGCTGCGATACGGCGTGTCCGACCTGCGCGCGTTCTTCGAGAACGATCTGCGCTTCCTCAAGCAGTTCGCCTGATCCTCTCGAATCGCCCTGCCGGCAAGGAATCAACAAGATGAAATTCTCCGAGAACTGGCTGCGCGAGCTGGTCGAGATCCGCGCCGACCGCGCGCAACTGGCCCATGCGCTGACCATGGCGGGCCTGGAGGTCGAGGAACTGACCGTGCTAGGCGAAGGCCTGGACGGTGTGGTCGTGGCCGAGATCGTGGCCGCCGAGAAGCATCCTGAGGCGGACCGTCTGCAGGTCTGCCGCGTCGACGCGGGGCAGGGCGAGCCGCTGCAGATCGTCTGCGGCGCGCCGAACGCGCGCGTCGGCATCAAGGTGCCTCTGGCCACGGTCGGCGCGTCCCTGCCCGGCGGCATCGCGATCAAGGCCGCCAAGCTGCGTGGCGTGGAGTCGTTCGGCATGCTGTGCTCGGCCAAGGAATTGGGGGTCGATGCCGATGCCTCGGGCCTGTTGGAACTGCCGTTCGACGCACCGGTTGGCCAGCCGCTGGCGGGCTACCTCGGCCTGCCCGATGCGAGCATCGAGCTCAAGCTCACCCCGAACCGTCCGGATTGCCTGGGGCTGGTCGGCCTGGCGCACGACGTCGCGGCGCTGTTCGGCAGTCGCGTGAAGGTGCCGGCGCAGTCGTCCGCGGCGGTCACCAGCGCCGCGCGCCGCGGCATCCGGCTGGAGGCTGGGAAGGATGCTCCGCGCTATCTGGGCCGCATCATCGAGGGTATCGACGCCACCGCGCGCACGCCGCTGTGGATGGCTGAGCGCCTGCGCCGCGCCGGACTGCGTCCGATCAGCGCCGTAGTCGACGTGACCAACTACGTGATGCTCGAGCTGGGCCAGCCGATGCACGCGTTTGACAACGACGCGCTGCGTGGCGACATCGTGGTGCGCCACGCAGCGGCTGGCGAAACGCTGAAACTGCTCGATGGCAGTGAGGCCAAGCTCGACGGCGGCTTCGTGGTGATCGCCGATGAGGCAAAGGCGCTGGCCGTCGCCGGCGTGATGGGCGGTTTCGATTCGCGCGTCACCGACGCCACCGCCAACGTGTTCCTGGAGTCCGCGTACTTCGCGCCCTCGGCGATCATGGGCAAGGCGCGCAAGCTGGGCCTGCATACGGATGCCTCGCATCGCTTCGAGCGCGGCGTCGATCCGGCGCTGCCGCAGCGCGCGCTGGAACGCGCCACCGAGCTCCTGCTGACGATCGTGGGCGGCAAGGCCGGTCCCGTGTTGGTGGCCGAGCGGCCGGAAGATCTGCCGACGCCGGCGCCGGTGCCCCTGCGTCGCGAGCGCCTGCGCCGCGTGCTCGGCGTGACGGTGGACGACGCCGAAGTGGCGCGCATCTTCACCGCGCTGGGTATGCAGGTGGCGCCCACGGCCGATGGCTGGACCGTCACCGCGCCGAGCAGCCGCTTCGACATCGAGCGCGAGGAAGACCTCATCGAAGAGGTGGCGCGCATTTTCGGCTACGACAACATTCCCACCCACACGCCGGCGGGCGCGCTGACGCTGGCCGCCGAGCCGGAGGCGCGCATCGGCGACCTGGCCCTGCGCGAGCAACTGGCGGCGCGCGGTTACCACGAGGCGGTGAATCTCTCCTTCGTGCCGGCCGAGCTGCTGACGCGCTGGAGCTTCACCGACGCGCTGGTGCCGCTGGCCAATCCGCTGTCGGCCGATCTGGCGGTGATGCGGCCCTCGCTGCTGCCTGGGCTGGTGGAATCGCTGCGTCACAACCGTGCGCGCCAGCAGGAGCGGGTGCGCTTGTTCGAGGTGGCCCGGGTGTTCGTCGCCGGCGATCCGCCGGTGGAGACGCCGAGCCTGGCGATCGCTGCCTGTGGCAGCGCGCGGGCCGAGCAGTGGGGCGAGAGCCCGCGCGCGCTGGACTTCTTCGACCTCAAGGGCGATCTGGACGCCATCATCGCCTGGGGTGGTGAGCCGCAGCGCTGGTCGGTGCATGCCGACCAGCTGCCGGCTTGGCTGCACCCGGGGCGGGGTGCGCGCGTGGCCCGCGATGGGATCACCGTCGGCTTCCTCGGCGCGCTGCATCCGCAGTTGGCCAAGGCGCTGGACCTGGGGCCCGACGTCCATGTCCTGGAAGTGGCGCTGGAGCCCCTGCTCGGCCGCCGCCTGCCGCGGGCGCGGCCGGTGCCGCGGTTCCCCTCGGTGCGCCGCGACCTCGCCCTGGATCTTCCGGAGGCGGTGAGCTGGTCACAGATCGAGCAGGTGGTCCGTGACACGCTCGGCGGCGTGCTCAGTCAGCTCAAACTGTTCGACCGCTACAGTGGCAAAGGGGTCGAAGCAGGCCGAAAAAGCCTCGCTATGGGCTTGATTTTGCAGGACGCTTCACGCACGCTTACCGACGACGACGCGGACCGTTGCGTACGTGAGGCGGTCACTGCGTTGGAGAAGGCATGCAAGGCAAGATTGCGAGGTTGAGATGGCGCTGACCAAGGCGGAAATGGCCGAGCGCCTGTTCCTCGAGGTGGGCCTCAACAAGCGTGAGGCGAAGGAATTCGTGGACGCCTACTTCGAGGTGGTCCGCGAGGCGTTGGAAAAAGGGGAGCAGGTGAAGCTGTCCGGTTTCGGCAACTTCGATCTGCGCATGAAGAACCAGCGTCCGGGACGCAACCCGAAGACGGGCGAAGAGATTCCGATCTCCGCCCGCCGGGTGGTGACGTTCCGTCCGGGTCAGAAACTCAAGGTGCGGGTCGAGAGCTATGCTGGACCAAGGGAATAACACCGAGCTTCCAGCCATCCCGGCCAAGCGCTACTTCACCATCGGTGAGGTCAGCGAGCTGTGCGGGGTGAAGCCGCACGTGCTGCGCTATTGGGAGCAGGAATTTCCTGCGCTCAACCCGGTCAAGCGCCGCGGCAATCGCCGCTACTCCCAGCGCCACGACGTGCTGATGATCCGCCAGATCCGCTCGCTGCTGTACGACGAGGGTTTCACCATCACCGGTGCCCGCGCGCGGCTCGAAGGCCCACAGGCGCGAATGGAAGCGAGCATGTCGCACCAGATCGTGCGCCAGGTGCGCATGGAGCTGGAAGAAATCCTTAGCCTGCTGCGCCGCTGAGCTTCCGGCGCAGCATCGCAAGCTGCTAGACTTGCGCACTTGTTTGATCGTCGGGGCGTAGCGCAGCCTGGTAGCGCATCTGCCTGGGGGGCAGAGGGTCGTCGGTTCGAATCCGGCCGCCCCGACCAATCGAAGCAAAAAGAAACGGCGCCCCTGGGCGCCGTTGCTGTTTCCGCTATCTGCTTCCGTTGTAGGAGCCCGCTCGCGGGCGAAGCGTTCGTTTATGTTGCCAAACAAAACCAAGGGCATCGCCCGCGAGCCGGCTCCTACAATTTCAGTAGATAACGCGGGTGGGGCGCGTGGGGGGGGGAGAGGCCCGCCGGTCCGTGTG
>NZ_JBQCCF010000045.1:0-5189 GCF_051962475.1 Dyella sp. | reverse complement strand
AAAAACGGGGAGGAGGCGTTGGCCTCCTCCCCGCTTGCTTTACATCATATCGTCGGCGCGCGAGCGCCTCGACGATCAAGCAGCCAGACTGGCCTTCGCCTTTTCCGCGATCGCGCCAAACGCCTTGATGTCGTGGACGGCGATGTCGGCCAGCACCTTGCGGTCGACCGTGATGCCGGCCTTGGCCAGGCCATTGATCAGGCGGCTGTAGGACAGGCCGAACTGACGGGCCGCGGCGTTGATACGCACGATCCACAGCGCGCGGAACTGACGCTTGCGCTGCTTGCGGCCGATATAGGCGTACTGACCGGCCTTGATGACGGCCTGGTTGGCAACGCGGAAGACCTTGCGACGGGCGTTGTAGTAACCCTTGGCGCGGCCAATGATTTTCTTGTGACGACGACGGGCGGTGACGCCACGCTTTACACGAGCCATGGTAGGTCTCCTGCCTTAGAGGTACGGCAACATGCGAGCTACACCCTTGGTGTCGCACGCCTTGACGTGGTTGGTGGCACGGAGACCGCGCTTACGCTTGGTCGACTTCTTGGTCAGGATGTGCGACTTGAACGCGTGGCCTGCCTTGAACTTGCCGGATGCGGTCTTGCGAAAACGCTTCGCCGCCGCCCGGTTGGTCTTGATCTTGGGCATGGGAATGCTCCATGAGTGGGTCCTGCGACCCGGTTTCTGACTGATTCGGCGGCGCCCTAGCGGACACGCTTTCCGTCCTGCCGACATCGGTTCACGACCCGTCCGTGTGGGTCGAACCGGCGATTATACGGGTCCCGAACGAGGTTTGCCATAGGCGCGACAGCCGCGCCCATGACATTGCATGTGTGTATTCCCAGCCGGCTCCGGGGCCGTCGCAGGCACGAAAACGGCCGGGGCGAACCCGGCCGTTCTGGCGCCGCCTAGGCGCGCTGTCGACTGCGCCCGACGTTTACTGCTTCTTCTTCGGTCCGATCATCATGACCATCTGCCGGCCTTCCAACCGCGGGAAGGACTCGACCTGGCCATTCTCGCCGACGTCTTCCTGGATCTTCTTGGCCAGGTTCTGGCCCAGATCCTGGTGCGACATTTCGCGGCCGCGGAAGCGGATGGTGACCTTGACCTTGTCACCCTCTTCCAGGAAGCGAAGCATGTTGCGCAGCTTGATCTGGTAGTCGCCCACGTCGGTGACCGGGCGGAACTTCACTTCCTTGATCTCGACCTGCTTCTGCTTCTTCTTGGCGGCCGAAGCCTTCTTCTGGGCCTCGAACTTGAACTTGCCGTAATCCATGATGCGGCAGACCGGGGGGTCGCCGTTGGGCTGGATCTCGACCAGGTCGAGGCCGAATTCCTCGGCAGCACGCAGCGCCTCGTCACGCGTGAGGATGCCCATCTGCTCGGAATCCGGACCGATGACGCGAACCCGCGGAACGCGGATTTCAAGGTTGCGGCGGTTGCCCTTAGTGTCGGTGGTAGCGATACCACTATCCTCCAGAAGAAGTGTCAGTGGACCGGGATGGGCGCCTCAGCGCCCCATCTCGGCCTGCAAGTGTTCGACGAAGGCGGCCAGCGGCATGCTGCCCAGATCCTCGCCCGAACGGGTACGCACAGAAACGGCGCCGGCTTCCTTTTCGCGATCACCCACGACAAGCAAGTACGGCACCTTCTGCAAGGTGTGTTCGCGGATTTTATAGCCGACCTTTTCGTTGCGCAAATCGGCCTCGACCCGGAAACCTTTGTCGACAAGGGCTTGCGTGACCTCGCGGACATAATCGGCCTGGGCGTCGGTGATCGAGAACACCGTCGCCTGGACCGGCGCCAGCCAGGTCGGCAGCAGGCCGGCGTGATGCTCGATCAGGATGCCGATGAAGCGCTCCATCGAGCCGACGATGGCCCGGTGCAGCATGACCGGGTGCCGGCGCTGGCTGTGCTCGTCGACGTACTCGGCGCCCAGGCGCTCGGGCATCATGAAATCTACCTGCATGGTGCCGACCTGCCAGGCGCGGCCGATCGAATCCTTCATGTGGTACTCGATCTTCGGACCGTAGAAGGCGCCCTCGCCCGGCAGCTCCTCCCACTCGACCCCGGCGGCACGCAGCGCGGCGCGCAGGGCGTCTTCGGCCTTGTCCCACACCGCGTCCGAGCCGATCCGTTTCTCGGGGCGCAGGGCGATCTTCAGCGCGATGTTGTCGAACCCGAAGTCGGTATAGACCTTCATCGCCTGCTGGTGGAAAGCGGTCACTTCCGGTTCGATCTGCTCGGGCGTGCAGAAGATGTGGCCGTCGTCCTGGGTGAACGCGCGCACGCGCATGATGCCGTGCAGCGCACCGGACGGCTCGTTGCGATGGCAGCCGCCGAACTCGCCGTAGCGGATCGGCAGGTCGCGATAGCTGTGCAGCGAATGGTTGAAGATCTGCACGTGGCCCGGACAGTTCATCGGCTTCAGCGCGTAGGTGTGCTTCTCCGACTCGGTGAAGAACATGTTCTCGGCGTAGTTGTCCCAGTGGCCGGACTTCTTCCACAGCGACACGTCCAGCACCTGCGGGCAGCGTACTTCCTGGTAGCCAGACGTGCGGTACACGCCGCGCATGTACTGCTCCACCTGCTGCCAGATCGCCCAGCCCTTGGGGTGCCAGAACACCATGCCCGGGCCCTCTTCCTGCTGGTGGAACAGGTCCAGCGCCTTGCCGATCTTGCGATGGTCGCGCTTCTCGGCCTCCTCCAGCTGGTGCAGGTAGGCCTTGAGATCCTTGTCGTTGAGCCAGGCGGTGCCGTAGATGCGGCTGAGCATCGCGTTGTCGGAATCGCCGCGCCAATAGGCGCCGGCCACTTTCATCAGCTTGAACGCGCGCAGCTTGCCGGTGTTGGGCACATGCGGGCCGCGACACAGGTCGGTGAACTCGCCTTGCGAGTACAGCGACAGCTCCTCGTTGGAGGGGATCGATTCGATGATCTGCGCCTTGTACTCCTCGCCCAGGCCGCGGAAGAACGCAATCGCCTCGTCGCGCGACTTTACGCTGCGCGTCACCGCCAATTGCTCGTCGACGATCTTGTGCATCTCCGCCTCGATCTTCGGCAGGTCCTCCGGCGTAAAGGGCCGCTCATAGGCGAAGTCGTAGTAGAAGCCGTTCTCGATCACCGGGCCGATCGTCACCTGCGCGCCGGGGAACAGGCGCTGTACGGCCTGGCCCATCAGGTGTGCGGTGGAGTGGCGCAGGATCTCCAGCGCCTCCGGGCTCTTGTCGGTGACGATCTGCAGGCTGGCGTCGCGGTCGATGGTGTAGCCGGCATCCACCAGCTTGTCGTCGACCTTGCCGGCCAGGGTGGCCTTGGCCAGACCGGCGCCGATGGAGGCGGCCACGTCCTGCACGGTCACGGGGTGCTCGAACGGCCGCTTGCTGCCATCGGGAAGGGTGATCTCGATCATGGGAAGCTCTCGCTAAAAAGCAGAAAAGGGCACGCGGCCCTTTTCGTCGAAGACTAAAGTGCGCAGGGTGTCAGCAGGATGCGTTGGTAGTGGACATGTCGCACGCTCGACCGGCGCCTGGCGCGGGCCACCTTGCCTGAAAAGAAAAACGGAAATCCGGACCGCTAGTCTAACCCGGAAAGCACCCGCCATCGCCAGCGCGCAAGGCCTGCCCGACCGCGGGCGGTAGAATGCGCCGACCACAACAGGAACCTTGCGGTATGCGCATTCTTGTCACCGGCACGGCCGGCTTCGTCGGCGCCGCCCTGGCGCAACGCCTGCTCGCCCGGGGCGACGAAATCTGGGGCCTGGACAACCACAACGACTACTACGACCCAGCCCTGAAAGAGGCGCGGCTGGCCCGCTTCGCCGACCACCTCGGCTACACCCACCAGCGCGCCGACCTGGCCGACGCTGCCGCGGTGAACGAGGCGTTTGCCCGCTTCCGCCCCGAGCGGGTGGTGAACCTGGCGGCCCAGGCCGGTGTGCGCTACTCGCTGCAGAACCCGCAGGCGTACATCCAGAGCAACCTGGTCGGCTTCGGCCATATCCTGGAAGCCTGCCGCCACGGCGGCGTGCAGCACCTGGTGTACGCCTCCTCCAGCTCGGTCTACGGCGCCAACCGCAAGCTGCCGTTCGCGGTAGAAGACGCCGTCGATCATCCGGTCAGCCTGTACGCGGCGACCAAGAAGGCCAACGAGCTGATGGCGCATACCTACAGCCATCTCTATGACCTGCCGACCACCGGCCTGCGCTTCTTCACCGTTTATGGCCCCTGGGGCCGGCCGGACATGTCGCCAATGCTGTTTGCCGACAGGATCAGCCGCGGCGAGCCGATCGACGTGTTCAATTTCGGCAATCACAGCCGCGATTTCACCTACATCGACGACATCGTCGAAGGCGTGATCCGCACGCTCGATCATCCGGCGCAGCCGGATCCGGCGTATGACGCGCAGCGTCCCAACCCCGGCACCTCCAACGCACCCTACCGCGTCTACAACATCGGCAACGACCAACCGGTGCAGCTGCTGCGCTTCATCGAACTAATGGAGCAGGCGCTGGGCCGCACGGTGGAAAAGCGCTTGCTGCCGATGCAGCCGGGCGACGTGCCCGACACCTGGGCCGATGTTTCCGCACTGCGCCGTGATGTCGGCTATGCACCGAGCACGTCCATCGAAGATGGCGTGGCGAGGTTCGTGGCGTGGTACCGCGAGTACACCTCCCACTGACCGCCTGTAGGAGCGCCTAGAACGGCTTGGCGATCACCAGGTAGATCACCGCCAGCAGCAGCAGCACCGGCGGCTCGTTGAACCAGCGAAGCGCACTCGACGACGGCAGCGAGCCGCCCTTCTCGCTGCGCTTGAGCAGCCGGCCGGACCAGATGAAGTAGGCCAGCAGCACCGCCACCAGGGTCAGCTTGGCGTCGATCCAGTGCATGCCCGGCGCCACGTTGGGCAGCTGCTGCGGGAACACCCGCCAACCCTGCCAGAGCGCCAGCCCGAACACGAACGCGATGCCGAACATGTTGTGGCCGAACTTGTACAGGCGACGCCCCATCAGGTGCAGTCGCGCCCGCACCGCCGCATCGTCACCGGCCTCGGCCAGGTTCACCAGGATCCGCGGCAGATAGAACACGGTCGCCATCCAGGCGATCACGAACAGCAGGTGCAGGGACTTGATCCACAGGTAGGTCATCGCATCGACTCCGGGATACGTCTGAAACGGGCAAACAAAAACG
>NZ_JBQCCF010000044.1:0-7069 GCF_051962475.1 Dyella sp. | reverse complement strand
GTCGCCAAGCTGCTCGGCGCCGCCGCGATCCTCGCCGGCATCGTCTGCCTGGGCCTGGCCGAGCGCGAGGCCGCGCCTGTGAGCGCGCCGGAAGCACCATGAGCTATGCATCCGCTACAAGAAGAGGTAATTCAATGCATGGCCGAATCATCCTTTGTCGTCATTCCCGCGAAAGCAGGAAAACATTTCCCTCAAATCGAACGTTGATTACCGCATTCGCGGGAATGTGGTGCGGATGTTGTTGTTTTGGCTCTGCCCCTGAGCCCCATGCGCCGCCTGCGCGAAATTCCGCCCACCGCCGGCCTGCCGTTGCAGGCCGCGGATCTGCTGCCGCGTCGCGATGCACTTACTGCAACGCTTGCTACGCAGCTGGGCGCGCCGCCGTTGCAATTGGAATGCTCCGGTACCGCCGCGCTGCTGGTGGCGCTGCATGCGCTGAAGGCGCGCGCGCCGAACCGCTCCGTGGTGGTGGCACCGGCCTACACCTGCCCGCTGGTGGCGATCGCCGTGCACCGCATGGGCCTCACGCTGCGGCTGTGCGACACCCGCCCGGGCCACTGGGATCTCGATCCGCAGGCACTGACACAGGCCTGCCGCGAGGATACCCTCGCGATCCTCCCCACCCATCTCGCCGGCCTTGTCGCCGATCTCGATGCACCGCAGGAGGTGGCCCGCGCCACCGGCGCCTTCGTCATCGAGGACGCCGCGCAGGCTCTGGGCGCGCGCGAGGGCGGGCAGAGCGTAGGGCTGCGCGGCGACATCGGCTTCTTCAGCCTCGCCGCCGGCAAGGGGCTGTCAATTTTCGAAGGTGGCCTGCTGGTCACACGCGATAGCGCGCTGCGCGACGAGTTGCTCGCCGTGAGCGCCGCGATCGTGCCGCGCGCGCCGGGCTGGGAGCTGCGCCGAAGCGTCGAACTGCTGGGGCTGGCCGCGCTTTATCGGCCGTCGCTGCTCAGGCTCGCCTACGGCATGCCACTGCGCCGCGCGCTGAAGCGAGGCGATCCGGTCGCCGCCGTGGGCGACGACTTCGCGTCGCAGATTCCGTTCCATCGCGTCGGCCGCTGGCGCCGTGGCGTGGGCACCCGCGCGGCGGCACGCCTGCCCGATTTCCTCGCCGCCAACCGCGAGCGTGCCAAGGCGCGCCTCACCAGGCTGCGAGCTCTGCCCGGCCTCACCGTGTTCGACGAGGCCCCGGGCACCACCGGCAGCTGGCCGTTCCTGCTGGTGCTGATGCCCACCGCGACCAAGGCGGACGCCGCGCTGGCCGCACTGTGGACCGCGGGCCTTGGCGTCAGCCGCCTGTTTGTCCACGCCCTCCCCGACTACGCCTACCTCGCCGACCGCGTGCCGCACGACGCCATGCCACACGCCCGCGACTTCGCGCAGCGCGCGCTCACCATAAGCAACAGCGCGTGGCTGGACGATGCGGGCTTCGAGCAGATCTGCGCGGTGCTTGGTGGACCGAGCTGACACGTCCGCAATGAAGGAAGTATCTGTTCGCCTCAGCTCAGGCGAGGATGGATGTTGCCGAAAAAAGTGAGCAGACTCTCGGCACGTTCGGTAGATCCGGTGGCGTAACTATCCATGTCTAGAATCGATAAGAAAAGCCGAAACGAACTCGAAGACGCCGCCGCGATCACTATCGGCCGTATCACGCTGGTCCTGTCTCGTCTTGAATTTAACCTCGGCCTGTATCTCAGAGCCGCGGTCGGGGGTAGAGATCCGGTGAGCGCCAACGCCTTGGTGGAGCGTCTAACCCTTAAGAGAAAGATGGATGCGCTACAGGAAGTTGTGGCGCATAAATTTTTGGCGCAACCGGAAGCGTCTAATGAGCTTGAGCAATGGATCAGGAGCGTGGATTCTCTGCGATCAAAGCGCAACTCGTTCGTGCATGGCCGCTGGGGCTTCAACACTTTCTCACAAGAGCTCGTCAATGTTGCTCCCGGCCTTCCAAGCTCTCGACCACAGAAAGAGGTCCGCTTCAGCGTTGACGAACTGGAATCCACGCTCGCAGAAGCGCAGGGACTCGCAACCACGTTCTCTGCCTGGAGCAAGAGGTGGCCCGTGTGACTGAGTGTTGAGGAAGAGCGGGGACACTGAGCTTCCGGCTCTTCTTATCGGGCTGTGATCGCGCTCAGCAACTGCTCATTCAGCCCATGCTGCTGCGCCTGCCACTGCGCCAGCTCGCGCGGGTCGACCACGGGCTGATCGTCGATGGCGGCCAGGCGGCGCTTCCACCAGCTCTTGTAGCGATAGGCGGAGATGTCGCCGGTGATGTCGCTGCCGACCAGGCCGCCGCGCAGGCTGTCGATGATCGCCGTGGCGTGCCGGAGCTGCAGGCTGCCCTGGTCCCAGTTGGTGCGGGCCACGTCCGGCGCGAACACGTCCTTGTCGATCGACAGATAGGTGGGCTGTGGCGCGGCGTGCTGCTGTGCCGTGAAGGCCTCGACCAGCGCGTCGGCATGCTCGAACGCATGGAACGCCTGGCCCAGGCCGGCCCTGGCGGCCCAGCGCACGTCCACACCCACGCTCCAGTAGCTCAGGCGCCCCGCACGCAGCGGGGCGAGATAGTTCTCCCACGCGTGGCCGGCGCCGATGTCGCTGGAGCCGATACCCACCACGTGCACGTGGCTGACCTGCGGCAGCATCGCCACGCGGCGCACCCACGAGCCGCAGTGCACGCCGAACGGGTAGCGCATGTTGTCCGGATGATTGTCCAGCACCACCACCTGGAACGGCGCGGCGTGCCGCACCCGCTCGATCAGCGGCCAGCTCAGGTGATGAAAGTCGCCGCTGCCCAGCAGCACGGTGCCGTGCTCGGCCGGCAGTGTGTCGTCCAGCACCGTGCGGAAGCGCGCGAGCGTGCGTAGCGTGCAGCCGAAGCGCAGCGCTTCCTGCCAGTGTTCCAGCGGCACCACCAGCCGCCGCGACAGCGGGCCGACGGAGTGGTCGATATCCAGCACGATCGGTCGGGTCATGCCGATTCCATGGCGGGCGCCGGCTGCACCGGCTCGCTCTCGAAGTGGTGGGCGATGCGGCGGAAGACGGCACGCAGCAGCGGGTTGCGTACGTACACCGCGTGGCGGGTGAGGCAGAAACGCGCGCCCAGCTGGCGCTTTACTGCGGTGTCGGTCCAGCCGGCGATGTAGTGGCTCAAGTCCCGGCGCCTCGCGTAGGCGAGGTTCTCCATCCAGCTGACGAAGTACAGGTTGTGCTCGCGTGCGGCCGGATAGGCCAGCCCGATGTACTTGTCCACCAGCTTGCCGGCGTGCTCGTAGCAGAGGTTCCAGCCGATCAGATCATCACCGTGGAAATAGGCGAACACCACACCGCCGTTGCCGCCGTCGTGCAGCACGGCGTCGAGGAAGTCCGGCGTGAGGTGGTCGAAATGGATCTCGCTCTGCGCATAGACGTTTTCGTACAGCGCGTGGATGCGTGCGCGCAGGGCAGCATCCTCGAACACCGCCGAGCCGGTGGGCCAAGCCTCGATGCGCAGGTCGGCGCGCGAGCGCAGCTTGCGCTTGATCTCCTTGCGCCGGCTGCGCGAGAAGCGGGCGAGGTAATCCTCCTCGCTGTCGAAGTCGATCGGCACCCAGGCCAGCGGCATGCCGTCGAGCAGCACGCAGCCGGCCTCTTCCAGCGCGCGGGCGAAGGCGCTGGCACGTTGGCCGTCGGCCACGTCGAGCAGGGGCGTCTCCGGCGCGATGTCCTTCACCACCAGCAGCGCGCAGTCGCGGCCGTGCTGCTCCACCAGCTCGCGCGCCAGCGCCTGCGGCGTAGCTTGGCGCGGCAGCGGTGCGAACTCGGTGACGGTGCTGCCGACAAAGCGCGTGCGCCAGCGCAGCCAGTTGCCCCAGCGCCGATAGCCGGGGAGCTGCGTGACGCGGCGGCGCAGGGGGTCGTCGGCCGTGGTGAGCAGGTCGAACGGCGCCACAAAGGTCGGCATGCCTGAGGCTGTGGTGCCGGCTACGAAACCTTCCGGCGGATGGGCGAGAAACTGCCGCAGCAGGCTCTCCGGTTCGAGTTGGGCGAGATAAGGCATGGTTGCGTCCGCTGCAGCGAGCTTCCCGGAGGTCAGGGTGCGCGCACCGCCAGCACGGCGTTGAGCCCGCCGAACGCGAAGGAGTTGCTGAGCGCCGCACGCACGCGCAGCTCGCGCGGCGTATTGGGTACGTAGTCCAGGTCGCAAGCCGGGTCGGGCACGTCGAGGTTGGCGGTGGGCGGCACCACGCCGTCGCGCATTGCGCCGAGCACCGCCACCAGTTCCAGCGCACCGGAGGCGCCCAGCGCATGGCCGTGCATCGACTTGGTGGAAGACACCGCCAGCTTCGGCGCATGCGCGCCGAACACGCGATGGATCGCGGTGGTTTCGGTCGGATCGTTGGCCGGCGTGCCGGTGCCGTGCGCATTGATGTAGTCGATGTCCTCGGGCGACAGGCCGGCATCGGCCAGTGCCTGCGCCATCGCCGACGCGCTGCCGGCCGGATCCGGCGCCACGATGTCGCCGGCGTCCGCGCTCATGCCCACGCCGGCCAGCACGCCCAGCACCTGCGCGCCGCGGGCGCGGGCGTGGGCCATGGATTCGAGCACGAACACGCCCGCGCCTTCGCCCAGCACCAGGCCGCGGCGGTTGGCGCTGAACGGGCGGCAGGTGTCGTCGGCCAGCACGCGCATCGCTTCCCACGCGCGCATGGCGCCAAAGCTCAGGCACGCTTCGGTACCGCCAGCCACGGCCACGTCGACCAGTCCGGCGCGGATCATCAGCGCGGCCTGGGCGATGGCGTGGTTGCTGGAAGCGCAGGCGCTCGCCACGGCGAAGGCCGGGCCGCGCAGGCCATGCGCCATGGAGATCTGGCTGGTCGGCGCGTTGGTCATCAGCCGCACGATGCTCAGCGGATGCAGCCGCGAGGCGTTCTCCGCGTAGAGCCGACGGCTCTGCTCGTCCTGGGTGGTCTCGCCGCCCACGCCGGTACCCACCACCACCGCGGTGCGCAAGCCCAGGCTGCTGGCTGCGAAATCCAGCCTCGACTGCGCGATCGCCTCGTTCGCCGCGACCAGCGCCAGCTGGGAGGTGCGATCGAGCATGGACAGCACGCGCTCGGGGAAATGTGCGGCCGGATCGAAGCTTTCCGGCACCTGTGCGGCCACGCGCACGCGCAGGTCGGCGGCGCGTTCGTGACGCAGCGGGCGGATGCCGCTGCGCCCTTCGCGCAAGGCGGCCCACAGGGTTTCGGCGCCCTCACCGAAGGCGCTGATCGCGCCCATGCCGGTGATGGCGATGGCGCGGGAGGCGGCGTCGCTCATGCCGATCCGTCAGCCTTGGCGGCCTGTGCCGTCATCACCGCGTCGATCAGGTGCTGCACGGTGTCGGTGTCGAAGTTGGTGCCCTGGTCGGGGAAGGTGATATCGAAGAACTCCTCGATATCGAAGATCACCTCGATCGCGTCCAGCGAGGCCACGCCGAGGTCTTTCAGCGTGGAGGCCGGGGTGATCGTCGCCACCTCGATCTTGGCCTGCTTGGCGATGATCGCGAACACCTGGTCGCGAACGGCGTCGGCGGAGAGTGGCTCGGTCATGGTCGGGTCCGTTCGCTTGGGGTGGGGCTGGGTGGTGTTGAAGATCGAACATCTTTCAAGCCGTCATTCCCGCGAAAGCGGGAATCCATGTTCGCCAGGGGCATCGGAGCCAATGGATTCCCGCTTTCGCGGGAATGACGACCGGGTTGTGAGGTAGTTTTTGCTGACGAGCGGCCAGTGACGCCAAACGCGCCGGCTTACGCCGTGCGCTTGGCCTTGGTGAGGAGCTGGTCCAGCAGCGCGATGGCCAGGTCGATCTCTTCGTGGGTGATGTCCAGCGACGGCGCGAAGGTGATCACGTTCTTGTACCAGCCGCCCACGTCGAGCACGAGGCCGATCTTCTTGCCGTTGTGCTCCAGGTCGCCGGCCAGGCCGATATCGACCATGCGGTCCAGCAGCGCCTTGTTCGGGGTGAATCCGTCGTCGGTGCAGATCTCGGCGCGCAGCGCCAGGCCCAGGCCGTCGACGTCGCCGATTTCCTTGTGCTTCTTCTGCAGGTCGCGCAGGCCTTCGAGGAAATGCGCGCCCTTCTTCGGCACGGTGGTCTCGTAGTCCAGCTCGTAGCCCATCTTGATCACTTCCAGACCCAGCGAGGTGCCCAGCGGGTTGGAGTTGAAGGTGGAATGGGTGGAGCCCGGCGGGAAGATGGTCGGGTTGATCATCTCCTCGCGCGCCCACAGGCCCGACAGCGGATTGAGGCCGTTGGTGAGCGCCTTGCCGAACACCACCACGTCCGGCGTCACGCCGAAGTGCTCGATCGACCACAGCTTGCCGGTGCGCCAGAAACCCATCTGGATCTCGTCGACCACCATCAGGATGCCGTACTGGTCGAGCACCTTCTTCAGGCCCTTGAAGAAGCCCATCGGCGGGACGACGTAGCCGCCGGTGCCCTGGATCGGCTCGACGTAGAACGCGGCGTACTCGCACTGGTTGGTCTTGGGGTCCCACACGCCGTTGTATTCGGTCTCGAACAGGCGGGCGAACTGGTTCACGCAGTTCTCCGAATACTCTTCCGCGGTCATGCCCTTCGGGCGTCGGAACGGGTACGGGAACGGCAGGAACATCGCGCGCTCGCCGAAGTGGCCGAAGCGGCGGCGGTAGCGGTAGCTGGAGGTGATCGACGAGGCGCCCAGCGTGCGCCCGTGGTAGCCGCCCTCGAAGGCGAACATCAGGCTCTTGCCGTTGCTGGCGTTGCGCACGAGCTTGAGCGAATCCTCGATCGCCTGCGCGCCGCCCACGTTGAAGTGCACGCGGCCCTTGCGGCCGAACTTGCCCTGCACGTCCAGCGCGATGGTCTTGGCCAGTTCGATGCGGCTCTGGTGCAGGTACTGGCTGGCCACTTGCGGCAGCAGGTCGATCTGGCGCTTGAGCGCGTCGTTGAGGCGCGGGTTTCCGTAGCCGAAGTTGACCGCCGAGTACCACATCTGCAGATCGAGGTACGGCGTCCCTTCGCGGTCGAACAGATAGTGCCCTTCCGCGCGGTCGAAAATCTT
>NZ_JBQCCF010000043.1:0-46811 GCF_051962475.1 Dyella sp. | reverse complement strand
CGAGGAACAGCTCGCCCAGCTGCGCCACGGTGAGCGGCTGGCTGGCGGCGAGCAGGGCCGCCTCGATGATCGGTTTGAGTTGCTCGATCTGCATGGCCTGGAGGGTTTTCGGGTGGGCCGGCGCCTTACTCGGCGGCGGCGGAAACCGGCATGTCGTCCGGCAGTTCGGCGCTTTCCTCGGCAAGCGAGGCCTTTGCCTTGATATAGATCGGCGCCAGCGGCGCTTCCTGCACGATCTCGATCAGCATTTCCTTGGCCAGCTCCAGCATGGCCAGGAAGGTCACCACCACGCCGAGGCGGCCTTCGGCTGGATCGAACAGCGTCTCGAAGCGCTGGAAGGCGCTGCCTTCGAGTCGACCCAGCAGTTCGCCCATACGCTGGCGCACGCTGAGAGCCTCGCGCTTGATCGCGTGGTGGCCAAACAGTTCGGCGCGGTGCATCACGTCCTTGAGCGCCAGCAGCATTTCCTTCAGGTCCAGCGGCGGCGGCAGCTTGATGACGTTGCGCTCGCCGGTATCGACCTGCACCGGCACCGTGTCGCGCTCCACGCGGGGCAGGGTGTCAATGTCCTCGGCGGCCTTCTTGAACCGCTCGTATTCCTGCAGCCGGCGGACCAGCTCGGCGCGGGGGTCTTCCTCCAGCCCTTCCTCGCTGGGCGGCCGCGGCAGCAGCAGCCGCGACTTGATCTCGGCCAGGATCGCGGCCATCAGCAGGTATTCGGCCGCCAGTTCCAGCCGCATCACATCGCGCATCAGGTCGATGTAGGCCATGTATTGGCGGGTGATCTCGGCGACCGGGATATCGAGGATGTCCAGGTTCTGCCGGCGGATCAGGTACAGCAGAAGGTCCAGCGGACCTTCGAAGGCTTCCAGGATGACTTCCAGCGCGTCCGGCGGGATGTACAGATCCTGCGGCATCTGCAGCATCGGTTCGCCGCGCACGATGGCCAGCGGCATTTCCTGCTGCTGCGGCATCGACGCGAACACGTCTGGCGCGGTGCTACTGGTTGTCTGAGGCTCGGTTGGCTCAGTGCTCATCAATGCATGTCGTTGGGTCGCCGCCGAAGGCCGGCGGAGATTGCACACGATCGGAACCGGACCCGTCCTGCGGCTCGCGCCGAGGGATGCGGGGCTTGTATGCGCGCCGATAAGGCCGCGCCACGAGGAAACGCTCCTGCTGCAGATGCCCTGCCTGGCCGGTGCCTTGGTCGCGGTGGCGCGGGATGGGCCGGTCGGCGGCATCATCGTCGCGATCGCTTCCAACCGCTGGGCGTCCGGTCCGGGAGATGAGCCACGGTCGAGGCGCGCAAGCCGTGAGGCGTCGGGGACGCTACGGTCGTATCAGTCGGTCGGCGGAGAGCATCGAATGTGGCTCTCGGGACGCTCCCCACTGCCTCGCCGGCAGGATGGCGTCCGTTCTTAACCCCATGAATGACCCACAGCGTAGCGGCTGCGCCGGGGCAAGTCCAGCGTGGCCGGAGGAGTGCCGGCAAGGGCGCAGCCGATCGTGTCGCAAATTGTCGCTCTACGGCACTGCTGGCCATCGCCCGCGTTCGTTGGCCGGTGGCGCGCGTGCGCAACTGCGCATTTCACCGTGCCCAACGGCGCCGTGTGGCGTGGCATGGCAGTTGCTTTGCGATGCTTGTCCCTGCGGGAACTTCGTGCGCCAATGCAGCGCGCCGGCACGAAGTCCACACCCGCAGGCATGGGATAATCGACCGGCATCGCTTCGAGGGGAGGCTGCCGGTATGCAACGGCAGGCTCCGCGGAGCGGGCCAAGCGAGGGAGCATGATGGCGATCGAGAAGAATGCGATTCAGTCCGGGCACGAGCAGTTGCGTCCGGCGCGGATGCGCATCGAGACCACGGTGCTGATGAGCCACGGCGATCAGTCCCATCCGACCGAACTGGTGGACATTTCCGCCACCGGCCTGCTGGTGCGGCGCCCCCTGGGCTGGAAGGGCGAACTGGGCGAGCCGTGGGTGCTGGACATGATCTTCGGCAACGACCTGCACATTCACCTGGAGGCCACGGTGGCGCGCATGTCCGATCACCACATCGGCTACGCCTATTCGCGCATCCCCGAAGACAAGCAGGTGCCGCTGTGGAACCTGCTGGGCGGCTACGCCGATATCCTGGAGCAGTGGCGCAACTGATCGCGCGCCGCCGTGACCCAACGAAAAACGCCCGCTTGCGCGGGCGTTTTGGTATCCGGCCGGTGATGTCTCAGTGGACGGCAGCGGCGGCTTTCTTCTCGTCGCGCAATTCACGGCGCAGGATCTTGCCGACGTTGGTCTTGGGCAGGTCGCTGCGGAACTCGATGAACTTCGGCCGCTTGTAACCGGTGAGGTTCTCGCGGCAGAACTCCTTGAGCTCCTCTTCGGTCAGCGCCGGGTTCTTGCGCACCACGAAGATCTTCACCACCTCGCCGGAGTGCTCGTCCGGCACGCCCACGGCCGCCACCTCGGACACGCCGGGGTGCTGCATGACGATGTCCTCGACCTCGTTCGGATACACGTTGAAGCCGGACACCAGGATCATGTCCTTCTTGCGGTCGACGATGTAGACGTAGCCGTTGGGGTCCATGCGTGCGATGTCGCCGGTGTGCAGCCAGCCATCGGTGGTCAGCACCTTGGCGGTCTCGTCCGGGCGCTGCCAGTAGCCCTGCATTACCTGCGGGCCACGCACCATCAGTTCGCCCACTTCGCCGAGCTGCAGCGGCTGGTTCTCTTCCGACCAGATCGCCACGTCGGTGGAGGGGATCGGCAGGCCGATCGAGCCGTTGTATTCCTTGAGATCCAATGGGTTGATGCACACCGCCGGCGCCGTCTCGGTGAGGCCGTAGGCCTCGGCCAGCGTGCAGCCGGTGACCTTCTTCCAGCGGTCGGCCACCGCGCGCTGCACCGCCATGCCGCCGCCCAGGCTCAGGTGCAGGCGCGAGAAATCCAGCTCGGCGAAACCCGGCGTGTTGAGCAGGCCGTTGAACAGCGTGTTGACGCCGGTCATCGCGGTGAAGTTGGACTTGGCCAGCTCCTTGACGAAGCCGGGCATGTCGCGCGGGTTGGTGATCAGCCAGCTCAGGCCGCCCAGGCGCGTGAACACGAAGCAGTTCGCCGTCAGCGAGAAGATGTGATACAGCGGCAGCGCGGTGATGATCACCTCTTCGCCGGACTTGGCGTTCTGGCCGATCCACACGCCGGCCTGCAGCATGTTGGCGACCATGTTGCCGTGACTGAGCATGGCGCCCTTGGCCACGCCGGTAGTGCCGCCGGTGTATTGCAGGAAGGCCAGGTCCTGGTGGCCCAGCATGACCTTCGGCAGCGCGTGGCGCGCGCCGCGGTCCAAGGCATCGGCAAAGCGCACGGCCTGCGGCAGGTGGAACGCCGGCACCATCTTCTTGACGTGCTTGGCGACGGTATTGACCAGCATGCCCTTCAGGCCGCCGAGCAGGTCACCCACGCCGGTGGTGACGATGTGCTGCACGTGGGTTTCGGCCACCACCTGCTGCACGGTCGCGGCGAAGTTGTCGAGCACCACGATCGCCTTGGCGCCCGAATCCTCCAGCTGGTGCTTGAGCTCGCGCGCGGTGTAGAGCGGGTTGGTGTTCACCACCACGAGGCCGGCGCGCAGCGCGCCGAACAGCGCCACCGGATACTGCAGCACGTTGGGCATCATGATCGCGATGCGATCGCCCTTGACCAGCTTCAGCTCACCCGCCAGATAGCCGGCAAACCGCGCGCTCATGGCATCGATCTCGCCGTAGCTGAGCTTCTTGCCGAAGCTGGCGAAGGCCGGACGATCCTTGAACCGCTCGAAGGCTTCCTCCAGCACCGCGACGACCGACGCGTAGGCGTCCAGTTCGATCTGTGCGGGGACGCCATCCGGATAGTGGTCCAGCCACGGACGCTCGTTGCTCATGGTGATCCTTGTGCTCCTGGTGAGAGGATGATCGCTGCGGCGCTCGGCCATCGACACGACGAGGCATTGGAGCATACGCTCGCGTATAGCGGCAAGCCGCGCCGCAACGAGTTCGAGGCCGTGTCGATGCTGCTCCGGAACGCCCTGCGCATACCCTTTGTTGCTGCCCTTTGCATGGCTGCGATCGCCTGTCATCGCACCCCGGCCGAGGACGCCGTGAGGCAGGCGGTGCAGGCCGCCGAACAGGCCGCAGAGCAGACCGATGCCAGCGCGTTCGCCGATCGTCTCGCGGAGAACTTCACCGGCAACGCTGGCGAGGTGGACCGGGCGCAGCTGGTCAATCTGCTGCGGCTGGCACACCTGCGCCACGAGTCCATCCACGTGCTGATGGGGCCGGTGACGGTGGAGTCGCGCGGCGACCGCTTCGTGGCCAGTTTCACCGTGACCCTCACCAGCGGCGGCCGCCTGTTGCCCGAGGACATGGGCGTATACGAGGTGGAGAGCGCGTGGCGCCGTGAGGGCGACGAATGGGTTTGCTATTCGGCGACGTGGAAACGGCCGCTCGATTGATTTGTTGCAAGCGCAGCGAGGTCGCACTGTGACTGCGCGCCGTGACCACGATGCACGGGCCGAGGCGATAGCGTCTGGCCAGGTCGGTCGGCACAAAGAAAAACGCCGCCCGGGAGGGCGGCGTTTTTCATCGAGCATTGCTGGGCGGAACTCAGGCCGCTTTTTTGCTCGCCAGCTGACGCAGCACGTACTGCAGGATGCCGCCGTGACGGAAGAACTCGCGCTCCTTCGGCGTGAGCAGCATGACGTGCACCTGGAAGGTCTTCTTGCTGCCGTCGGGGGCGGTGGCGACCACGGTCGCTTCCTTCGACTCGCCGCCGTCCAGGCCGGTGATGTCGAAGATCTCCTTGCCGGTCAGGCCCAGCGACTGCGCGTTCTTGCCGTCCTTGAACACGCACGGCAGCACGCCCATGCCGACCAGGTTGGAGCGATGGATGCGCTCGAAACTCTCGGCGATCACCGCCTTCACGCCCAGCAGCAGCGTGCCCTTGGCCGCCCAGTCACGCGACGAGCCGGTGCCGTATTCCTTGCCGGCGAGCACCACCAGCGGGGTGTTCTCGGCCTTGTACTTCACCGCGGCGTCGTAAATCGCCATCTGCTCGCCGGAGGGCACGTGCAGGGTATAGCCGCCCTCCACGCCGTCTAGCATCAGGTTCTTGATGCGGATGTTGGCGAAGGTGCCGCGCACCATCACATCGTCGTTGCCGCGACGCGAGCCGTAGGAGTTGAAGTCCTTCGGATCGACGCCCTTGGAGATCAGGAAGCGGCCCGCCGGGCTGTCCTTCTTGATCGAGCCGGCCGGCGAGATATGGTCGGTGGTGATCGAGTCGCCGAACACGCCCAGCGCGCGGGCGCCGTGGATGTCTTCGACCGTGCCCGGCTCCTTGCTCATGCCATCGAAGTAGGGTGGGTTCTTGATGTAGGTGGAGTCGTCCCACTGGTAGACCGAGCCGTCCGGCGAGGCGATCTGGTTCCAGCGGCTGTCGCCCTTGAACACGTCGGCGTAGTTCTTGTTGAACATGTCCGCGTTGATCGAGCCGGCGATGGCGTCGGAGATCTCCTGGTTGGTCGGCCAGATGTCCTTCAGGTACACCGGCTGGCCGTCGCTGCCGGTGCCGATGGCGTCCTTGGTGAGGTCGATGTCCAGCGTGCCGGCCAGTGCGTAGGCGACCACCAGCGGCGGCGAGGCCAGGTAGTTCATCTTCACTTCCGGATGCACGCGGCCTTCGAAGTTGCGGTTGCCCGACAGCACCGAGGCCACCGCCAGATCGCCCTCGGCGATGCCCTTGCTGATCTCGGTCGGCAGCGGGCCGGAGTTGCCGATGCAGGTGGTGCAGCCGTAGCCGACGATGTAGAAACCGACCTTCTCCAGCTCCTTCAGCAGGCCGGTCTTCTCCAGGTAGTCGGTGACCACCAGCGAGCCCGGGCCGACCGAGGTCTTCACCCACGGCTTGGCCTTGAGCCCCTTGGCGGCGGCCTTCTTGGCGACCAGGCCGGCGCCGAGCATCACCGCAGGGTTGGAGGTGTTGGTGCACGAGGTGATCGCGGCGATCACCACCGAGCCGTCCTTCAGCTCGAAGTTCTCGCCGTCCTTGGACACGCGTACCGAGCCCTCGTCGACGCTGTTCGCCTCGTTGCCGATGGCGGTTGCGCCGCCTTCGTTGGCGAAGCGAGCCGATTCGCCGTTCTTGGTCTTGCGGTTGGCGGTGAGGCCGCCCACCACGTCGTGGAAGCTCTGCTGCACGCCTTCGAGCAGCACGCGGTCCTGCGGGCGCTTGGGGCCGGCCAGCGACGGCTTCACGGTGGCCAGGTCCAGCTCCAGCGTGGTGGTGAACGTCGGCTCGACCGAGCTTTCGTCATGCCACATGCCCTGGGCCTTGGCGTAGGCCTCGACCAGGCCGATCTGCTCGTCGCTGCGGCCGGACAGGTGCAGGTAGTTCAGCGCTTCCTGGTCGATCGGGAAGATGCCGCAGGTGGCGCCGTACTCGGGCGCCATGTTGGCGATGGTGGCGCGATCGGCCAGCGGCAGGTGCTTGAGGCCGTTGCCGAAGAACTCGACGAACTTGCCCACCACGCCGAGCTTGCGCAGCATCTGGGTGACGGTGAGCACCAGGTCGGTGGCGGTCACGCCCTCGTTGAGCTTGCCGGTGAGCTTGAAGCCCACCACCTGCGGAATCAGCATGGAGGAGGGCTGGCCGAGCATGGCCGCCTCGGCTTCGATGCCGCCCACGCCCCAGCCGAGCACGCCGATGCCGTTGATCATGGTGGTGTGCGAGTCGGTGCCGAACACGGTGTCCGGGTAGACCCAGCTCTGGCCGTCCTCGTCCTTGGTGAACACCACGCGGGCCAGGTGCTCCAGGTTCACCTGGTGCACGATGCCGGTGCGCGGCGGCACCACCTTGAAGTTGTTGAAGGCCTTCTGGCCCCAGCGCAGGAAGCTGTAGCGCTCCTGGTTGCGCTCGAACTCGATCTCGACGTTCTTTTCCAGCGCCGATTCCGAACCGTAGGCATCGACCTGCACCGAGTGGTCGATGACCAGTTCTGCCGGGGCCAGAGGATTGATCTGGGTGGCGTCGCCGCCGAGTTTCACCACCGCGTCGCGCATGGCGGCCAGGTCGACCACGCAGGGCACGCCGGTGAAATCCTGCAGCACCACGCGCGCAGGCATGAAGGCGATCTCGGTGTCCGGCTCGGCCTTGGCATCCCACTTGGCGATCGCCTCGATCTCCTTCGCCGTGACGTTGACGCCGTCTTCGTGACGCAGCAGGTTCTCCAGCAGAATCTTCAGCGAGAAGGGCAGGCGCTTGAGGTCAAACTGCTGGCCCAGCTTGGCCAGGCTGGCGAACTGGTAGCTCTTGCCGTTGGCCTGAAGGGCGTCGCGTACCGAGAATGAATCTTTCATGGGGAACTCCTGGCTGGAACCTGCGGCTGGGATGGGGTCGATCCCCGCAAGCGGTGGATCAAAGACAGTCGATTATCGCGCAAACGTCCGACGCCCGCGAAACGGGCGGGCGACAACAAGGAGCGCGACGCGGACCGCGCCACATAGGATGATGGACGCCTCCGGGGCGAACAAACGCATATGACGACATGCAGCATTCGATGATTTCGAGCAGCCTCGCAGCGGTTTCGCTGCGCGACCTGGCGCTGGTGCAGGCGGTGCATCGGCACGGCAGCTTCAACAGCGCGGCGCGGGCGATGCATATCAGTCCATCTGGGCTGTCGCATCAGGTGCAGAAGGTGGAGCAGGCGCTGGGCGGCCCGGTGTTCGAGCGTGGCGGGCGGAAGATCGTGCCGACCGCTGGAGGTCGTCGTCTGCTCGAGCAGATCGACGCTGTGCTGGCCGCCGCCGAGCACCTGCAACAGGTGGCCCGGGCCGGCAGCGTCGCTTTCGGCGGCGAACTGCGCCTGGGCGTGCCGGCCTCGCTGGGGCCGTACCTGCTGCCGCACCTGATCGCCCCGTTTCCGCAGCATTTCGCCGGCGCGCGCCTCAGCTTGTCCGAAGGCAAGCCGCGGGGCCTGCTGCGACGCCTGCACGAGGGCGAACTCGACGCCGTGCTGGCGCCGCCGCCGGCTACCGCACCCAGTGGCATCGCCAGCCGGCCGCTGTTCTTCGAGCCGTGGGAAATCATGCTGCGCGCGGATCACCCGCTGGCCGGCAAGCCGACGGTAGCGCTCAGCCAGCTCGATGCCGGGGACGCCACGGTGATGGCCGAATACCACCCGGACGGCGAGCCCGCCGCGGGCCAGGTGCAGGACGTGAGCCTGGAAAGCCTGGCCGCGCTGGTCGAACTGCGCGGCGGCTACGCGCTGGTGCCGGCGCTGGCGCGCGACCGGCTGGCATCGATTCCTTCAGTGACGCTGGCGAAGATCCGCGGCCCGGCGCCGGGGCGGGAGATCGCGCTGTACTGGCGCGAGGCGACGCCGTGGCATGACGACCTGCAATCCTTCGCCGAACTGCTGCGACAGATCGCGCGCCGCCGTCCGGGATTGCGCCTGCTCGATTAAGCCGGCTCAGCCGTTGTCCAGCGTGGAGCCGGTGAGCAGGCCGCGCGCCAGCATGGCGCATTGCTTGCGATGCACCAGCAACTGCCACTGGCGTCCGCCGACCTGCCGCCACAGCACCGCCGAGCGCACGGCAGCGAGCAGGCAGGTGCGTACACGCTCGACGATCGCGTCCTGCTGCAGCATCTGCGGATTGCCGGTGACCATCACGCGCGGCTTCAGCCGCGACAGCGTGGCGACATACAGAGCCGCGAGCCGGCCGATCACCTGCGGCGAATAGCGCCCGAAATGGTCCACCTGCCGCTGCGCCGCAAGCAGGCCCTGCTGCAGTTCGTCGCGCTGGGCGGCGTGGTGGGCCAGCGCGCGTTCCAGCCGCATCACGGTGATGGCCATGCGGGTGATCGCCATGTCGCTGGAGCTTTCTTCCAGCTGGGCGATGAGGGTGCGCAGGCCCAGCCGCAACGACGCGGTGCGGCCGTAGACACCGACCACCGAGTCGGCGTCGATGCGGAACACGCTGTCTACGCTGGCTTCAAAAGCCGCCTCGTCGCAGCGGCCCTGGTTGGCCAGCTGCTGGGCCAGCGCGGTGGCCTGGAACAGGCCGGCGAGGCCGAGCACGCGCTCTTCGGTCATGGCAAACAGGCTGGGCACGACTCACGACTCCGGGGAAACAGGGGAAAGACCGCCGAACGGCGCGTCGGTGGCGGCGATCACCGCGCCACCGAGGCACGCGTCGCCGTCGTACAACACCACCGACTGCCCCGGCGTGACGGCGCGCTGGGGCTGATCGAACATCACCTCGACCCGCCCGTCGCGACACACCACGGTGCAGGCCTGGTCGGTCTGGCGATAACGGGTCTTGGCGGTGCAGCGGAACTGGGCGTCCGGCGCGTCGCCGGCCACCCAATGCGGGTCATCGGCCAGCAACCGGGTGGACTGTAGCCAGTGGTTTTCGCCGCCCTGGGCGACGATCAGCACGTTGTTGGCGACCTGCTTGCCCACCACATACCACGCCTCGCCGCTGGCGCCGTGACGCCCGCCGATGCCCAGTCCCTGGCGCTGGCCCAGCGTGTAGTACATCACGCCCTGGTGCTTACCGACCTCCCGCCCCTCGGGCGTGCACATCACCCCGGGTCGGGCCGGGATGTACTGGCTCAGGAATTCGCGGAAATCGCGCTCGCCGATGAAGCAGATGCCGGTGGAATCCTTCTTCGCATGGGTCGGCAGGGCCGCCTCGCGCGCCATCGCGCGCACCTGCTCCTTCGGCAGGTGGCCGATCGGGAACAGCGTGGCGGACAGTTGCGCCTGGCCCAGCGCGTGCAGGAAGTAGGTCTGGTCCTTGCCGGTGTCGGCTGCGCGCAGCAACTGGAAGCGCCCGTTCCGCTCTCGCACCTGGGCGTAGTGGCCGGTGGCGATCTTCTCGGCGCCCAGCGCGCGCGCCTCGTCCAGGAAGGTCTTGAACTTGATCTCGCGGTTGCACAGCACGTCCGGATTCGGCGTGCGGCCGGCGCGGTATTCGGCCAGGAAGTGCTCGAACACGCCGTCCCAGTATTCGGCGGCGAAGTTGCGTGCATGGAACGGGATGCCGAGCCGGCCGCACACGGTGACGGCGTCCTTACGGTCGGCGTCGGTGGTGCACGGGCCGGTGCGCTCGTCCTCCTCCCAGTTCTGCATGAACAGGCCTTCGACCGCATGGCCGGCCTGCTGCAGCACCAGCGCGGCGACCGAGGAGTCGACGCCGCCGGAGATGCCCAGCATCACCTTCACGGGTAGGGATCCCCGTCGAGCAGGCTGCCCACCAGCGACAGCGGATGGCGCTGTCCGGCGAGCCAGGCGTCGATGCTCATCAGCACCAACGGGCTGCGCAGGCGATCGCCCAGCGCGGCGATTTCCGCCCGGGTGAGCCACAGCGCGCGGCGGATGCCGCTGTCCAGCGGACGCTGCGGGTCCTGCGCCAGCGCCCGCGCGGCGAAGCTGAAGCGCACCACGCCTTCACCGTGCTCATGGCTGCGCCACTGGTGCATGCCGATCAGGTGCTGCAGTTCCACCGTCCATCCGGTTTCCTCCAGCGTTTCGCGCACGGCGGCGGTGAGCAGGCTCTCACGGTCGTCCAGGTGTCCGGCCGGCTGGTTGTAGGCCAGTCGGCCGCCGACTTCCTCCTCCACCATCAGGTAGCGGTCGCCGTCCGCGACCACGCAGGCCACGGTCACATGCGGTCGCCAGACGGATGAGGGGGCGGCGGTGGAAGACATCAGGCAATGGCCCTGCGGCACTGGAAAAGCGCTCATTGTGCCATCACCTCTCGCGGGGTCGCCAAAGCCGCATCCCCCGCGGCGTACAATCCGTATCAACAGGCAGGCACATCTTTTCTATGGCAAATCAACCCGAACACGAGCAGGGCACCGGGCACGGTCTCGCGCTGGAACCCTCCCGACCGGAGGTGGCGCGACCGCCGCTGTATCAAGTTCTGCTGATGAATGACGACTTCACTCCCATGGATTTCGTGGTAGAGGTGCTGCGTGGCTTTTTCGGCATGGATCAGGAAAAAGCGGTGCAGGTAATGCTCCACGTGCATACCCGCGGGCGCGGTGTATGCGGCGTGTTCACCCGGGAGGTGGCGGAGACGAAGGTGACCCAGGTCAACGAATATTCACGGGCACATCAGCACCCACTGTTGTGCACTATGGAAAAGCTCTAGGCGACCCCATTTTGGCGTCATCGCGGCAGTCAAGCCGCTTGCCATCTACTCGGGAGACGGTCCGGATGTTCAGCAAGGATCTCGAAGTCACCATCGGCCAGTGCTACAAGCAGGCGCGCGAGCAGCGTCATGAATTCATGACGGTCGAGCACCTGCTGCTCGCCCTGACCGACAACCAGTCCGCCGTTGGTGCCCTGCGCGCCTGTGGCGTCGATCTTCCGCGGCTCACCGTCGAGCTGGAAAAGATCATTGCCGAGACCGTGCCCGTGCTGCCACATGGCGACGAGCGCGACACGCAGCCCACGCTGGGGTTCCAGCGGGTGCTGCAGCGGGCGGTCTACCACGTGCAGTCTTCCGGACGTAAGGAAGTGACCGGCGCGAACGTGCTGGTGGCGATCTTCGGCGAGAAGGATTCGCACGCCGTGTACTTCCTGCATCAGCAGGAAATCACCCGGCTCGACGTGGTCAATTACATCTCCCACGGCATCGCCAAGATCGGCGAGGAGCCGTCGGCCGGTGCGGGCGGCAATGCCGATCGCGAGGCCGAGGAGGGCGGCGAGGGCAAGGGCAATCCGCTCAGCGAATACGCCAGTAACCTCAACGAGTTGGCGCTGGAAGGCAAGATCGACCCGCTGATCGGCCGCACCGACGAGATCGAGCGCACGATCCAGGTGCTGTGCCGCCGCCGCAAGAACAACCCGCTCTACGTCGGCGAGGCTGGCGTAGGCAAGACGGCGTTGGCCGAGGGGCTGGCCAAGCGCATCGTCGACGGCGAAGTCCCGGAGGTGCTTGAGAGCGCCACCATCTGGTCGCTCGACCTTGGCGCGCTGGTGGCCGGCACCAAGTACCGCGGTGACTTCGAGAAGCGTCTGAAGGCGGTGATCGGGCAGCTGAAGAAGCAGCCGGGCGCGATCCTGTTCATCGACGAGATCCATACCATCATCGGCGCCGGTTCGGCATCGGGCGGCACCATGGATGCGTCGAACCTGATCAAGCCGATGTTGGCGTCGGGTGAGCTGCGCTGCATCGGCTCGACCACCTTCCAGGAATTCCGCGGCATCTTCGAGAAGGACCGCGCGCTGGCCCGTCGCTTCCAGAAGATCGACGTGGTGGAGCCGACCGTGGCCGACTCCATCGAGATCCTCAAGGGCCTGCGCTCGCGTTTCGAGGAACACCACGCGGTGGCCTACACCAACGAGGCGCTGAAGGCGGCGGTGGACCTGTCGGTCAAGCACATCCCCGACCGTTTGCTGCCGGACAAGGCGATCGACGTGATCGACGAAGCCGGCGCACGCCAGCGCCTGCTGCCGGAAGACCAGCGCACCAACACCATCGACGTGCCCGAGGTCGAATACATCGTGGCCAAGATGGCGCGCATCCCGGCCAAGCAGGTCTCGGCGTCGGACCGCGACGTGCTGAAGAACCTCGAGCGCAACCTGAAGATGGTGGTGTTCGGGCAGGACCAGGCGATCGAGGCGCTGACCGCGTCGATCAAGATGGCACGCTCGGGTCTGGCCGATCCGTCCAAGCCGATCGGCAGCTTCCTGCTGGCCGGCCCCACCGGCGTGGGCAAGACCGAGGTCACCCGCCAGCTTGGCATGCAGTTGGGCATCGAGATGATCCGCTTCGACATGTCCGAGTACATGGAGGCGCATTCGGTGTCGCGGCTGGTCGGTGCCCCTCCGGGCTACGTCGGCTTCGACCAGGGCGGATTGCTGACCGAGGCGGTCACCAAGCACCCGCACTGCGTGCTGCTGCTGGACGAGATCGAGAAGGCGCACCCGGATGTGTTCAACATCCTGCTGCAGGTGATGGACCGCGGCGTGCTTACCGACACCAACGGGCGCGAGGCGAACTTCAAGAACGTCATCGTGGTGATGACCACCAATGCCGGTGCCCAGCAGGCATCGCGTCGCGGCATCGGCTTCGTCAAGCAGAACCACACCACCGACGCGATGGAGGTGATCCGCCGCATGTTCACGCCGGAGTTCCGCAACCGCCTGGACGCGATCATCCAGTTCAACTCGCTGGACTTCGATCACATTCTGCGTGTGGTGGACAAGTTCCTGATCGAGCTGGAGGCCCAGCTGAGCGAGAAGCACGTGGCGCTGGACGTGGACGCCGGCGCCCGTCGCTGGCTGGCCGAGCACGGCTTCGACCCGCAGATGGGTGCCCGTCCGATGGCTCGCGTCATCCAGGAGAAGGTGAAGCGGGCGCTGGCCGACGAGCTGCTGTTCGGCAAGCTGGCCGACGGTGGCAAGGTGAAGCTGGGTGTGCGTGACGGCGAGCTGGTGGTGGAGACCGAGGCGGCCGAGAAGCTGCCGGCGGTGGTCGAGTAGGACAGCGGCCCGTGAGCCGTGCCCCACGGGTTGCGGACACGAAAAAAGGCGACGCCTCGGCGTCGCCTTTTTCTTGCTCCATGCTTCGTTCCCGACGCGGCGCCAAGGCAGCCGCTGCCGGATGTTCCGCTTACTTCATGCGGTAGGTGATGCGACCCTTGGTCAGGTCGTACGGGGTCATTTCGACCTTCACCTTGTCGCCCGTGAGGATGCGGATGTAGTGCTTGCGCATGCGGCCGGAGATGTGGGCGATGATCACGTGCCCGTTCTCCAGCTGTACGCGGAACATGGTGTTGGGCAGGGTCTCCTGGACCGTGCCTTCCATTTCAATGACGTCGTCTTTGGCCATGCTTTCCGTCGTTCGGTCGGCAACCGATATGGTCGCGTAAGCCAGCGATTATGCCACGTCCGGCGGTCTGGTTAAACATTCGTCAGGCGAACTGTTCGGCCAGCTTGCGCCGGATCTCGTCCTCGACCATGCCCTTGAGCGGCGAAAGCATCAGTCCAAGCTCGGCGTGGACCTCGACCGCCGCTGCGGTGACGGCGATGGAGCCTTTCACGCCGGAACGCGAAAAGCGCAGGGTGTCGCCGTCCCACTGGCTGTCCATGTCGAACTTCTCACGCATGCGGGTGGCGACGTGATCGACCTTGGCGCGGGCGTCGGCGAGGGGGAGCTGGTGCGGCTGGCGGATATCGATCTTGGGCATGCTGCGATTGTCCGGCATGCGTGCGCCGGCTGTCACGCCGGGACGATCGCAGCGGTGCGGCTGCAGGGCTTGCTTCTGCTAGAGTCCCGCCGTCCGTCGACTGGTTCACAGATGCGCATCGAGTTTCCCCACGCCGCCCGCGAAGACGTCCCCTGGGATGGCCCCGTACTCACCATCGGCAGTGCGCCGGACAATGCCGTGGTACTGGGCTCGCACCAGGCGGCGGCGCACCACTTGCGCCTGTACAGCGACCGGCGCGGTTGCCTGCTGCAGGTGCTGCCCGGCGGAAGCCGCATCTACGTCAATGCCCGCCCAGTGCGCGAGCGCGCGCTGCTGCGCGCGGGTGACGTGCTCAGCGTGGGCGACTGCCGCATGCTGCTCAAGGCCGACCAGGCACCCGACGAGCGCGAGGTACTGGTAATCCCCGAGCGCAGCCGCTGCCCGGTGGCCCTGCGCGCCGTGGCCGGGCCGCTGTCCGGGCGCGTTTTTCCACTGCACGACCAGCTCGAACTGGGGCCGCAGGCCGCGGTTCCGCTCGAGTTGCCGCAGGGGGAGGCCGCCTCGCTGAGGTTGTTCTGGCAGGACGGGCAACTGCGGCTCTCACAGCAGCACGGCTCGACGCGTTACCCGCTGCGCATCAACGGCTGCGAGGTCGATGGCGCCGCGCTGCATCCGGGCGACCAGCTGGGTCTGGCCACGCACCGCTTCATCGTCGATGCGCCGGGCATGCAGCCGGAGCCGGAACTGGCGAGCTTTCCTTCCGCTGACCCGTTGCCCGAGGAACTGGCCGGGCCGCGCGGCGAGGTGTGGTGGCTGATCGTCACGGCCGCCGTGCTTGCCCTGGGCATCGCTCTGGTGCTGCTGGTCCGGCTCTGACAGAGCCGCATTGACGTTGCCTTGCTGCGCCGCGCCATAATGCGGCGGTCCATCAGCAGGCATCGAGCGAGGTCCGGCAGTGAGCAGGGTGTGGAATTTCAGTGCGGGACCGGCGGCGCTGCCGCGCGAAGTGCTCGAGCAGGCGCAGCGCGAGCTGCTGGACTGGAACGGCTCGGGCATGTCGGTGATGGAGCAGTCGCATCGCGGCAAGCCGTTCATCGCCATGGCGGCCCAGGCCGAGGCTGACCTGCGCGAGCTGATGGCGATCCCCGCCGACTACGCCGTGCTGTTCCTGCAGGGCGGCGCAACCCAGCATTTCGCCCAGATCCCGATGAACCTCGCTGGCCCGGATGACAGCGCCGACTACATCGTCAGCGGCCACTGGAGCGAGAAGGCCGTGCGCGAAGCAGCGCCCTACCTGCGCGTGAACGTAGCGGCCAGCAGCGAGGCGCAGGGTTTCCGCCGGCTGCCCGCGCCTGCGTCGTGGGTGCTCGATCCCGCCGCGTCCTACGTGCACTACACGCCGAATGAAACCATCCACGGCGTCGAATTCCACGACATCCCCGAGGTCGGCGACGTGCCGCTGGTCGCGGACATGTCCTCCAACATCCTTTCCGCCCCGCTGGACGTGTCGCGCTTCGGCCTGATCTACGCCGGCGCGCAGAAGAACATCGGCCCCTCGGGCCTGGTGGTGATGATCATCCGCCGCGACCTGCTGGCCCGCCCTGGTCGACCGATCGCCAAGGTGCTGCGCTACGCCGAGCAGGCGGCGAATGACTCGATGCTCAACACGCCCAACACCTGGGGCTGGTACCTCGCCGGGCTCACCTTCCAGTGGCTGAAGGCGCAAGGCGGCGTGGCCGCGATGGCCGAGCGCAACCGCGCCAAGGCCGAGCTGCTGTATCGGGCCATCGACGATTCCGATGGCTTCTACGCGAACCCGATCGAGCCGTCCGCGCGTTCGCGCATGAATGTGCCGTTCACCCTGAAGGACGCCGCGCTGGACGCCAGCTTCCTCAAGGAATCCGAGGCGGCCGGTCTGTTCGCGCTCAAAGGCCACAAGGCCGTCGGCGGCATGCGCGCGTCGCTCTACAACGCGGTGCCGCTGGAGGCAGTGCAGGCGCTGGTCGCCTTCATGCGCGACTTCGCTAATCGTCACGGATGAAACCAAGGCGCTGCGCCGCGCTTTCAGGCACCATGACGGCCCGAGTGTTTGGACGTCTATCCATCCAGGTTGTTTTTCATGTCTGATTCGAAGAACCCGCTGAGCGAGGTGCGCGAGCGCATCGACAGCATCGACCGGCAGATCCAGGAGCTGATTGCCGAGCGGGCCATGCGCGCCCGGGAAGTGGCCAAGGTGAAGGGCGAAGGCCTGTCCGCCATCGATTACTACCGGCCCGAGCGCGAAGCACACGTGCTGCGCATGGTGGTCGATCGCAACCAGGGACCGCTGTCCGATGCCGAGATGGTGCGGCTGTTCCGCGAAATCATGTCGTCCTGCCTGGCGCAGGAAGACCCGCTCAAGATCGGCTACCTCGGCCCCGAGGGCACCTTCAGCGAGCAGGCGGTGCGCAAGCACTTCGGCCATGCCGCCTATGGGCTGCCGCTGGGCAGCATCGAGGAGGTGTTCCAGGAAGTGGCAGCCGGCCATGCCGACTTCGGCGTGGTGCCGGTGGAGAACTCGGGGCAGGGCATGATCCAGGTCACGCTGGACATGTTCCTCACCTCCGACGCCACCATCTGCGGCGAGGTGGAGTTGCGTGTGCATCAGTGCCTGCATGCGCTCACCGGCCAGCTGTCGGATGTGCGCCGGGTCTACGCGCATGCGCAGTCGCTGCAGCAGTGCAAGACCTGGCTGCGGCTGAACCTGCCCGGCGTGGAGTGCACCGCGGTCAGCAGCAATGCCGAGGCGGCGCGTCTGGCGCGTCACGACGAAAGCGCCGCCGCCATCGCCGGCGAGACCGCCGGCAAGATCTACGGGCTCAAGACCGTGGCCACGGCGATCGAGGATCGCGCGGACAACACCACGCGCTTCCTGGTGATCGGTCGCTCGCTGTTTCCGCCCTCGGGCAACGACCGCACCTCGCTGCTGGTGACGGTGAACGACAAGCCCGGTGCGCTGTATGACGTGCTCAGTCCGTTCGCCAAGCACGGCGTCAGCCTGAACCGCATCGAGTCACGCCCGGCGCATACCGGCAAGTGGCAGTACGCGTTCTTCATCGACGTTTCCGGCCACATCCACGAGGGGAACCTCAAGGAAGCGGTCGGCGAGATCGAGGCCAGCGTCGCCAGCCTGCGCGTGCTGGGCTCCTACCCGGTCGCGCTGCCTTGAGCGGCGCGCAGCGGGTGGACTGGACCAGCCGCCCGGCCGGTCCGTTGAACGGCGTGGTGCGCGTGCCCGGCGACAAGTCGGTATCCCACCGCGCGATGATGCTGGGCGCCATCGCCGAAGGCGTGTCGCACATTCATGGTTTTCTCGAAGGCGAGGACACCCGCGCCACCGCGGCGGTGATGCAGCAGTTGGGCGTGCGCATCGACGCGCTAGCCGGCGGCGAGCGTGTGGTGCACGGCGTGGGCCTGCACGGTCTGCGCGCCGCGGCCGGCGCGCTCGACTGCGGCAATGCCGGTACCGGCATGCGTCTGCTGACCGGTCTGCTGGCGGGGCAGGCGTTCGACAGCACGCTGGTGGGCGACGAGTCGCTGTCGAAGCGGCCGATGCGGCGGGTGACCGATCCGCTGGCGCAGATGGGTGCCCGCATCGAGAGCGACGGGGGCCTGCCGCCGCTGCGCGTGCACGGCGGTCAGCGCCTGCACGGTATCCGCTACACGCTGCCGGTGGCCAGCGCCCAGGTGAAGTCGGCGCTGCTGCTGGCCGGGCTTTACGCGCAGGGCGACACCGAGGTGATCGAGCCCCATCCCACCCGCGACTACACCGAGCGCATGCTGGCCGCGTTCGGCTGGCCGATCGAGTTTTCGCCCGGTCGCGCCCGTTTGAGCGGCGGTCACGCGCTGCGCGCCACCGAGGTGCGGGTGCCGGCGGATTTTTCCTCGGCGGCGTTTTTCCTGGTCGCCGGCAGCATCGTGCCCGGCGCCGAGCTGCGCCTGCCAGCGGTGGGACTCAACCCGCGCCGTACCGGCCTGCTGCAGGCCTTGCGCCTGATGGGCGCGGACATCCGCGTCGAGAACGAGGGCGAGAGCGGCGGCGAGCCGGTCGGCGACCTGGTCGTGCGTCATGCGCCGTTGCGCGGCATCGAGCTGCCTGAGGCGCTGGTGCCGGACATGATCGACGAGTTCCCGGCGTTGTTCGTCGCCGCGGCTGCGGCGGAGGGCGCGACGGTCGTAAGCGGCGCCGCCGAGCTGCGGGTGAAGGAGTCGGACCGTCTGGCCAGCATGGCCGCCGGTCTGCAAGCGCTGGGCGTCAACGTGGAAGAGCGGCCGGACGGCGCCACCATCCACGGCGGGCCGATCGGCAGCGGCACGATCGACAGCCACGGCGACCACCGCATTGCGATGAGCTTCGCCGTCGCCGGTTTGATTGCCCAGGGACCCGTGCGGATCGGTGACTGCGCCAACGTAGCCACCTCGTTCCCGGGTTTCATGGAACTAGCCAACGGCTGCGGCTTCGACCTGGGCGGCGTGGCCCTGTAGGACCGCAGCCCCGGATCGAGTCCGGGGCGAGCTCTGTGCGCGACCAGCTCTTGCACAGGCCGCCCGGTGTCGCGCACAGGTGCGCTCCTACACACGGGCGCGGCCTGCGGGTTAGGCTTGCGGGCCCGTGATCGAGGTCGCCATGTCCCAGCCTGATTTCATCGTCGCCATTCCCGCCCGCTACGGCTCCACCCGCCTGCCGGCCAAGCCGCTGCGCGCCATCGCCGGCGTGCCGATGGTGGTGCGTGTGGCGCAGCGGGCGCTGCAGGCCGGGGCCAGCCAAGTGGTGGTGGCGGTGGACGATGCGCGCATCGCCGAGGCGCTGGCCGGGCAGGGCGTGGACATCTGCATGACCCGCGCAGACCACGCCTCGGGCAGCGATCGGCTGGCCGAATGCGCCGCTCACTATGGCTGGGCCCACGACGCCATCGTGGTGAACCTGCAGGGTGACGAGCCGTTCGCGCCCGCCGCCGGCATCCGCGAGGTGGCGTTTGCCCTGGCCCAGGACGATGCGCCGATGGCCACGCTAGCCACGCCGATTGCCGATGCGCACGAGCTGTTCGATCCCAACGTGGTGAAGCTGGTGCGCGATGCGCGCGGCCGCGCCCTGTATTTCAGTCGGGCGGCGCTGCCGTGGGCGCGCGATGCCTTTGCGGCGGATCGCCAGAGCCTGCCCGCCGAGGTGCCGTTCCTGCGCCATATCGGCATCTACGCCTACCGCGCGGGTTTCCTGCGCCAGTACACCTCGCTGGCCCGCACGCCGCTGGAGCAGGCTGAGTCGCTGGAGCAATTGCGGGTGCTTGAACACGGCCATGCCATCGCCGTGCGACTGACCCCCGAGCCGTTCCCGCCGGGCGTCGACACCGAGGCGGACTTGGCGCGCGCCGAAAAGTGGCTTGCGGCGAACTCATGAGCCGCGGCGACTTCCTCATGGTTTGTCTGGGCAATATCTGCCGCTCGCCGGTGGTGGCCGAAGTGGTGCGCCAACGCTTTGCCGCGGCCGGGCGGCGCGTGGTGGTGGAGTCGTGCGGCACTGGCGGCTGGCACGTCGGCCATGGCGCGGATGCGCGCATGTGCGCGGCGGCGCGCGCGGCCGGGTACGATCTGTCCGCCCACCGCGCACGCCAGCTGCACATCGACGATTTTCAGCGCTTCGAGCGCGTGTTCGCGATGGATCGCGCCAACCTGCGCGATCTCACCGCGGCCTGTCCGCCGACGCTGCGCGACCGGCTGGCGCTGTTCCTGCCGGCGGCCGGTTTGGGTGGCGCGGACGAGGTGCCGGACCCGTACTACGGCAGCGATGAGGATTTTCGACGCGTGATCGCCCTGGCCGAGTGCGGCGCCGACGGCCTGCTGCGCCTGACGCCGGCCTGACCTGCGACACGGTGCGTTCGCGGCAGGCGCGGCCGCACACGATAGAATGCCGCTCATGCCCTCCGCCCCCGCGCATGCCTTCGACGGCAAGGCCTTCGTCCGCACCCTTACCACTTCGCCCGGCGTCTACCGCTACTTCGACGCGGACGACGAGCTGCTTTATGTCGGCAAGGCCGGCAACCTCAAGAAGCGCGTCGGCAGCTATTTCCTGAAGCCGCGGATGGAGCCGCGCATCGGGGCGATGGTGTCGCAGATCGCGCGCGCCGAGATCACCATCACGCGCACCGAGGGCGAGGCGCTGCTGCTGGAATCGCAGCTGATCAAGTCGCTCAAGCCGCGCTACAACATCCTGCTGCGCGACGACAAAAGCTATCCGTACATCTATCTGTCCGGCGGCGAGGACTATCCCCGGCTGGCCTTCCATCGCGGCGCACGCAACCTGCCCGGACGCTTCTTCGGGCCGTACCCGAGCACCTACGCGGTGCGCGAGAGCCTCAACCTGATGCAGAAGCTGTTCAAGGTGCGCCAGTGCGAGGACAGCTACTTCCGCAATCGCTCGCGCCCCTGCCTGCAGCACCAGATCGGGCGCTGCACGGCGCCATGCGTGGGGCTGATCGGCGTGGAGGACTACGGCGTGGACGTGCGCCATGCGCAGATGTTCCTGGAAGGGCGCTCCAGCGCGGTGATCGACGAGCTGGCCGGTTCGATGGAGCAGGCCGCGGTAGCGCTGAACTTCGAGCGCGCCGCTACGCTGCGCGACCAGGTGGCGGCGTTGCGCCGGCTGCAGGCGCAGCATCACGTGCAGGGCGCCAGCGCCGATATGGATGTGATCGCCTGCCGCATCGAGTCCGGCATGGCCTGCGTCAGCGTGCTGTTCTTCCGCAACGGCATCAGCCTGGGTACGCGCGACTTCTTCCCGCGCCTGCCGCTGGATGCCGAACCGGCGGACGTGCTGGCCCAGTTCATCGCGCAGTACTACCTGGAGCGTCCGGTGCCGCGCGAGCTGATCGTGGGCGAGGCGCTGGCCGACGAGGCGATCCTCGCCGAGCTGCTGGCGGAGCAGTCCGGCCACGCGGTGGAGATCAAGACCCGCGTGCGCGGCGAACGCGCGCAGTTCCTGCAGATGGCCGAGCGCAACGCGCAGGCTTCGCTGACCCAGCGTCTGGCCAGCCGGCAGACGCTGGGCGCGCGCTTCGACGACCTGCAGAAAGTGCTGGGCCTGGACGAGCCGCCCAAGCGCATCGAGTGTTTCGACATCAGCCACACCCGCGGCGAGCTGACCGTGGCCTCGTGCGTGGTGTTTGGCCCGGAAGGGCCGGACAAGTCGCATTACCGTCGCTTCAACATCAGCGGCATCACCCCTGGCGACGACTACGCAGCCATGCACCAGGCGCTCACCCGGCGCTTTCGCAAGGTCGCCGAAGGCGAGGGCGCCAAACCCAACGTACTGCTGATCGATGGCGGCGCCGGCCAAGTGGCGCAGGCGCTGGACGTGCTGCGCGAGCTGGGCGTCACCGGCATCGAGGTGGTCGGTGTGGCCAAGGGGCCGGGCCGGCGTGCGGGCGAGGAGACGCTGGTGCTCGCCGACAGCGGTCAGGAGATCCACCCCGGCTCGTCCTCGCCGGCGCTGCACCTGGTGGCGGCCGTGCGCGACGAGGCGCACCGCTTCGCCATCAGCGGTCACCGCAAGCGCCGCGAGAAGGCGCGCGAGCGCAGTGTGCTGGAGGACGTGCCCGGCATCGGCGCGCGTCGCCGCACGGCCCTGCTCAAGGCGTTCGGCGGCCTGGCCGGCGTGGAGGCGGCGGGCGTGGAGGAGCTCATGCAGATCAAGGGCATCGACCGCGGCCTGGCTGAACGCATCTATGCGGCGATGCATCCCTGAAGGCGCGGTGACGTGAGCGCGGCGATCACGTCGCGGCGTGCGACACTTGGCGGCGGAGTCACCCGAGGAAGCAATTCGTGATGCGCATCAACCTACCCACCTGGCTCACCCTGTTCCGTGTCGCGCTGTTGCCGGTGATGGTGGTGGCTTTCTACCTGCCGTTCCGCGGACACAACATTGTGGCGGCGGTGGTTTTCCTGCTCGCCGCGGTGACCGATTGGCTGGACGGTTATCTCGCCCGCCGGATGAAGCTCACTTCGGCGTTCGGCGCGTTCCTCGACCCGGTGGCCGACAAGCTGATGGTGGCGGTGACGCTGTTCCTGCTGGTGGAGTCGCACCACCGCGTGGTGGAGTCGCACTACGGCACCGCCTTGCCGGATCACGACTGGTTCGGCGTGGTGATGGCGGTGACTGCCGCGATCATCGTGGGGCGCGAGATCAGCATTTCCGCGCTGCGCGAATGGATGGCCGAGATCGGCATGCGTGCGGCGGTGAAGGTCGCCTTTATCGGCAAGCTCAAGACGGTGATGCAGATGGTCGCGCTCACCGTGCTGATCGTGCAGCACGACGCCGAGACGCTGCGGCTGTACCACGTGGGCGAGTTCCTGCTGGTGGCCGCGGGCGTGCTCACCATCTGGTCGGGGCTGTATTACGTGCGTGCCGCCTGGCCGGCGCTGAGCGGCGACCTCGATCGTCGCCCGGAAGAGCGTGACGATTCCTGACACAGGGGGTTGACGAGTCGCGATCAGACGCTAGAATGCGCGACTCCGATGCGGGAATAGCTCAGTTGGTAGAGCACGACCTTGCCAAGGTCGGGGTCGCGAGTTCGAGTCTCGTTTCCCGCTCCAGATTCAATGCAAAGCCCTGGCCCAGTGCCGGGGCTTTTGCATTTCAGGGCCGCGGTGCCGGGCATGGGCCGGCGTCGCATCGACAGTCGATTCAGCGATCGATTCCGGGTTCTGCCTCTTCCCATCCTGCTGCCTTCTGCTATCATTTCGGGCTCAGACGCGGGAATAGCTCAGTTGGTAGAGCACGACCTTGCCAAGGTCGGGGTCGCGAGTTCGAGTCTCGTTTCCCGCTCCATCTTTGGCGAAACCTCGGATCACCGAGGTTTTGTTTTTTTCAGCGATGGCCTGGTGGCAGAGTGGTCATGCAGCGGACTGCAAATCCGCGTACGCCGGTTCGATTCCGACCCAGGCCTCCATCGTGTTCCGAGGCAAGTTCCAGGCCTCGCATGAAGCTCGCGCCAGCGGGCTTTTTTTGTGCGCCGCGTTCGGGCCGGGCCAGCGCGCGCACGTGCTAGCATCGCGGCGCCGCGCATGGGCCCGGGTGGCGAAACTGGTAGACGCAAGGGACTTAAAATCCCTCACCCTCGCGGGTATGCGGGTTCGATCCCCGCCCCGGGCATTCCTTCACGCGCCGCGTGGCCTTTCCCCGGCGACTCCGGCCTTCAGGATTCCTGCGACGACGCCTGCGTGCCGAGCGCCCGCCAGCCGTCCAGGCCTAGCTTGCGCAGCGTGTCGATGTTGCGCCGATAGATTTCGTCCGGGTCGCTCATCGCTTCGGCCGCGCGCTCCACGCTGGCTTCGCGCAGCAGGTGCAAGGTGGGGAAGGGAGAGCGGTTGGTAGCGTTCTCCACGTCGTCCGGACCGGTGTCGGCGAACTGGTAGTGCGGGTGGAAGCTGGCCACCTGCAGCACGCCATCGAGCTTGAGCGTCTCCACGGCGGCGTCGGCGACGTCGAGGAAGTCGTTGTAGTCGAGAAAGTCGCCCAGCACGTGCGGATGGATCAGCAGCGTGGTCTCGCAGTCGGCGACATCGGCCGCAGCCAGGCTCTGCAATTCGCCGCAGAGGTCGTCGAGCAGGGCGTCGGTGTCGCGTGCATGACTCACCGCGTAGCGGATGCGGCCCTGGATGAACGGCGCGCGCGCAAACGGGCACAGGTTCAGTCCCACCACCGCGCGCTCCACCCAGCGCTTGGTCGCCTCGACGTAGGGCGCGTCTTCCGGGGTCAGGCCGGCGGTGATGAAGGGGGATGCGTCTGACATGGCGGGCTTCCGTGGGCGGGCCGCGACTATAGCGGGGCAGGGTTCGTTACGCGCGGCCTAGGTCGGTTCAAGGATGACCGGCACGCCGGCGCGCACGGTGTTGTGGATTTTGGCCACGGCGTCGGTCTGGCGGATGAGCTCGCCGAGCTGCTCCGGCGATGCCGACGATTCCACCCGGGTGCGATAGCGGATGTCGCAGGCGGCCAGCCCGATGCCTGCGAATTCGGCGTGCGCCTCCACCTCCACCCGGGTCAACGCGATGCCCATGCGCTGAGCCTCGCGGTAGAGGTCATTGCAGTAGCAGGTGGCCAGGGCCAGCATCAGGAATTCGCCACCGTTCACCGCCGAACCGTGGCCGTCCGGTTTGGCGGGAACGGCCAGCTCCTGCATGGAACCGCCGGTCGCGACGCGTACTTCGTGCGCGCCGCCGCCGCTTTGGACAAACGCCGAAATCCGCATGCTGCCTCCCGGTGCTTGCTGAGCTGGAACACCTTGAATCCGATCCGCGATCGCGTTGGCCGAGCAGCGCTCCGGGCCTGGCAAGGCTGCGCTGAAGCCGGCCTATTGGCAACCCGCGTCGGGCACGCAGCAGAAAGGCCGTACGACGGAGGTGATGGGTAGCAAATGCGCGGACGGCTCAGTGCGCGCTGACCATTACGCGGTAGCCATCCGGATCGCACAGCGCGAACTCGGCGGTGCCGGTATGGGGATTGACCGCCGGCTCGTCGTCCAGCGCCGGTACCAGCGCGCGGGCGCGCTGCAGCGCATCGTCGAAATCGTCGACCCGGAAGAACAGCAGCAGCCCGTTGCCGGGCGCGGCCACGGCCGGGCTGTGCAGCGACGGATGGTCGTGTGCTCCCCAGGCGTGCAGGCAGAGCAGGACTGTGCCGTCTGCGCCCAGGATCTGGCCGAAGTACTCGTGCGCCGGCTGGGATGCCGGCAGGCCGAGCAGCGTCTGGTACCAGCGGAAGCTGCGGGCGACGTCGTCGACGCCGATGATGGTCCAGAGACGTTGCATGGCCGGCTCTCCCCGAACGGCGGTGGATGGCGACCGACCATACATGCTGGTGAGCGCGGGCGCGCGGCTTGCGTCCGTCCTGCTTCGCCTCAACCATGCCTGCATGACCACACTTCAGTTCGACAACGTCTTCCTCCGCGAACTGCCCGGCGATCCCGAGACGGGGCCGCGGATGCGGCAGGTGGAGGGCGCGCTGTATTCGCGCGTGGATCCCACCCCGGTGGCGGCCCCGCGTCTGCTGGCGCATTCGGCCGAGATGGCGCAGACGCTGGGCTTCAGTGAGGTGGACGTAGCGCAGCCGTGGTTCGCCGAGGTGTTCGGCGGCAACCGCCTGCTGGAGGGCATGCAGCCCTGGGCCAGCAACTACGGAGGGCACCAGTTCGGCAACTGGGCCGGGCAGTTGGGCGATGGTCGCGCGATTTCGCTGGGTGAGACGGTGACCGCCGCGGGCGAGCGATGGGAGCTGCAGCTCAAGGGCGCCGGCCCTACGCCGTATTCGCGCACGGCCGATGGCCGCGCCGTGCTGCGCTCGTCGATCCGTGAGTTCCTGTGCAGCGAGGCGATGCACCACCTCGGCGTGCCGACCACGCGTGCGCTGAGCCTGGTGGGTACCGGCGAATCGGTATTGCGCGACATGTTCTATAACGGCCATCCGGAATTCGAACCCGGCGCCGTGGTCTGCCGTGTGTCGCCATCGTTCATTCGCTTCGGGCATTTCGAGCTGCCGTTCGCGCGCGGTGACCACGCCCTGCTGCGCCAGCTGGTGGAGTTCACCATCCGTCGCGATTTTCCGCACCTGCAAGGCGAGGGCGAGGCGCTCTACGCCGAGTGGTTCGGCGAGGTGTGCGAACGCACGGCACACACCATCGCGCACTGGATGCGCGTGGGCTTCGTGCACGGCGTGATGAACACGGACAACCTGTCGATCCTCGGGCTCACCATCGACCACGGCCCCTACGGCTGGATCGACAACTACGATCCAGAGTGGACGCCCAACACTACCGACGCGGGCCGCCGCCGTTACCGTTTCGGCCAGCAGATGCAGGTGGCCTGGTGGAACCTGTCGCGACTGGCCTCCGCGCTTTCGCCGCTGTTCGCCAGTGTGGGGCCGCTGCAGGCCGGACTGGACTGGTTCGCCAGCACCTACGCCACCGCCGAGCGACGCCACGCGGCCGACAAGCTGGGCTTGGTTGAATCGCGCGCCGAGGACGACGTGCTGCATGCGCAACTGCGCGGTCTGATGGCGCAGGCGCAGATCGACATGACCCTGTTCTATCGCGCGCTGCTCGATATCGACCCGGCGCACCCCGTGCCGACCGATGCGATGGAGGATGCGTTCTACGACGCCGATCTGCGCCGCCAGCACGATGCCGCGCTGCGCGACTGGCTGGCCCGCTACGCCCAGCGGCTGGCGCAGGATGCACAGACCCGAGAGCAGCAGCGCGAGCGGATGCGGCGCGTCAATCCGCGCTACGTGCTGCGCAACTACCTGGCGCAGGAGGCGATCGATCAGGCGACGGCCGGCGATCTCTCTGGCGTGCATACCCTGCTCGAGGTGATGCGCCGTCCCTACGACGATCAGCCCGGCCGCGAGCACTACGCGCAGAAGCGGCCGGACTGGGCGCGCGAGAAAGCCGGCTGTTCGATGCTCTCGTGCAGTTCGTGAGCCGGCGCAAGCAGGTTTCCCGCAGGTAAGGCGTCGCCGCTCAGCGCAGCGCCTGCGCCACGAACTGGCGCAGCTGACCGGCGTTGAGTGCGCCGGACTGGCGGGCGATCTCGCGACCCTCGCGCAGCAGGATCAGCGTGGGGATCGAGCGGATGCCGAAGCGCTGGGCCAGTGCCTGCTGGGCATCGGTATCCACCTTGGCCAGCCGCACGCGCGGTTCCAGCTCCTTCGCCGCTGCGGCGAACACCGGCGCAAAGCCGATGCACGGCCCGCACCAGGTCGCCCAGAAGTCCACCAGCACCGGCAGATCGCCGCGGCCGGCGACGGCGTCGAAGTTGGCGGTGGTCAGTTCCACCGGGTGACCGCCGAACAGCGGCTGATGGCAGCGGCCGCAGCTGGGGTGCTGGCCCGCCCGTTCGACGGGAACGCGGTTGAGGGCGCTGCAGTGCGGGCAGGGGATGGCGAGAGGCTGGCTCATGGAGGGGATCCCGGTGGGAGATGCCCGTGAGATGGTGGCTCGCCGCGGCCTTGCAAGCGGCGGGTCATTCAGCAGCTGACCTCGCGTGCCGATTCGGCGTGGGGCTGCAGTTGGGCGATCCATGGCTCCAGCGCGCTCGTGAGGCGTCGCAGCGACGCGGCCAGCGCCTCGTCGGCCAGCGTGCCGTCGGCCTGCAAACGCGATTCGGCGGAGGCCACGAACAAGGTCGGGGTCGGCATCACCAGTGCGCCGCAGGCGTGCAGCACCTGGCGCAGTGCGGTCTGGGCCAGGCGCGTTCCCCAAGGCCCGCTGCTGGCCCCTGTGACGGCTACCGGTTTGCCGTGCAGCACCTCGCCTTGCGGGCCGTCGAGCGACAGCCAGTCCAGCGCGTTCTTCAGCACCCCGGGCAGCGACTGGTTGTATTCCGGCGTGGCGATCAGCAGGGCATCGGCGGCGGCCACGGCGCTTCTCAGCGCCTCGACACCCGCCAGCTCGCCGGACTCGATGTCCTCGTTGAACAGGGGCACGTCGCCCAGATCGTCGTAGAGCTGGAGCGAGAGGGTATTCGGGGCATGCGCGGCCGCGGCCAGCAGCAGGCGGCGGTTCCATGAATCCCGGCGCAGGCTGCCGGGCAGGCACAGCACGCGATAGCGGTGGGAAGAAGCGGTCATCGAGAGAGTCCTTTTGCGGTGGGTGGGGAGGGATCAATGCGGGAGCAGCCAGATCGCGCAGAGCAGGATCAGCAAGGCCATGACGCCGTCCGCCCACCGGCGCGGCGTGGGCCGGGACAGCATCCCGGCGAGCGCGGCGCCGAATGCCGCCCACAGCAGCAGGCAGGCAAGCGGGATCACGCCGAAGAGCAACAGCAGCCAGGGCAGGCGCACGAGCAGTTCGCCGGCCGGTATCGACCCCGTGGCCGCCAGCACCAACACCCAGCTCTTCGGATTGAAAAACTGGAAGGCCGCCAGGCCCACGAAGCCGGCGGGCGCTCCCGGCGCATCGAGCGCCGCGGCAGTACGACCGAAGGCGCGCCGGAGCAGCGCGAGGCCCAGCCACGCCAGATAGAGCGCGCTGCAGACGCTCAACGCCAGGCGCCACGCGGGGTGACCGGCCAGCAGCACGGCCACTCCCTTCACCGCCAGCAGCAACAGCAGGAGGCTGCCGGTGACGATGCCGGCGATGGCTGGCAGCGCGGCCCGCAGTCCGCCGCGGCCCGCTTCGCGCCAGACCACCAGGTTGTTCGGCCCGGGCGTCATGGCGCCTGCCAACAGCAGAAGCGCCAGCGGCGCGAGTTCATTCACGGTAGTCATCCCAGGAGTCGGTTCGTGGCCGGCCGATCGACGGATCGGGCCGCATCGCCGCATGGTGGCGGCCGCCGCTGGTCCGTGGACGAAGCGCAATGGTCTAGAATTTCGACCATGGAAGATCTGCCACTCAATGCGCTTCGCGCGTTTGCCGCGGTGTACGCGCACGGCGGTGTGCGGCAGGCCGCGCGGGAGCTGGGCATTGCCCATTCCTCCGTAAGCCGGCATCTGGCTGAGCTCAGCCGATGGGCCGGAGTGCCGTTGCTGCATGCGTCAGCCGGGCGGGGCGTCTTGCGCTTCACCGCCCAGGGCGAAAGCCTGGGACGGGCGACGCTGGTCGGTCTGCAGGCCATTGCGCAGGCCGCGGCTGCCGTGCGCGAGGTGCGTCCGGCGCATGCGGTGACGGTGTCGACCTCGCCGTCGTTCGCTGTGCGCTGGCTGCTGCCGCGCCTGCCCCTGCTGGAGCGGGCGCATCCCAGGATCGAACTGTCGGTGCAGGTGGATCAGCGACTTGATGCGCTGGACGACGGCCGGATCGATCTGGCGATCCGCATGGGTCCGGGGCCCTGGCCGGGCCTGCACGCCGAGCCGTTGATGGACGACGCGCTTTATCCGGTGATGAGTCCGGCCGCCTGGCAGGCCGCCGGTTCGCCGAAGCTGCCCGAGCAGCTGGCCGGCCTGCGCCTGCTGCACGATCGTGACCCGCAGGCGGGCTGGGAGCGCTGGCGCCAGATGCATGGCCCCACGACGCTGTCGCTGCAGCGGGGTGCGCGTTTTACCTCGTCGGACCTGGTGCTGCGCGCGGCCGTGCAGGGGCAGGGCGTGGCGCTTGCGCGCGATCGACTGGCGGCAGACGACCTGGCCGCAGGCGTCTTGTTGCGCCCGTTCGGCGAGCTGGCGGTGCCGCTGGGGCCGTCCTACTGGCTGGTGCGGCCCGCGGGCGAGCCGCGTTCATCCGTGCGCGCGGTGTGGGCGTGGCTGCGCTGGCAGGCCGATGCGAGCCGCACGATCGGCTCGCCGGAATCTCGCACTCTCTCACGCAGCTGAGCCCAGGTGGGCGGTTGCGGCTGCTACCGGGTGCCGAGGGCGAGCTGGGAGCGTACGGCGTTCTCGATCGCGTCGTAGCCGCCTTCGCCGATGTGGGTGTAGACCACGCGGCCCTGGCGGTCGATCACGTATTGCGCCGGCCAGTACTGGTTGTGCCATGCGTTCCACGTCGCGTGGTCGTTGTCCTGCGCGACCGGGAAGGTGATGCCCAGGCGCTTCACCGCGGCCAGCAGGTTGCCGGTGTCGCGCTCGGCGTCCAGCTCCGGCGTGTGCACGCCGACCACCACCAGGCCCTGATCGCGATACTTCGCGTCGAGCGCCTTCACCTGTGGCAGCGCGTGCAGGCAGTTGATGCATTCGAAGGTCCAGAAATCCACCAGCACCACCTTGCCGCGCAGCGCGTCGGTGCTGAGCGGCGGCGAATTGATCCAGCGGGTGACACCGGCAAATGCGGGCGCATGGTCGCCACGGGTCAGCGAGGTTTGCGCGGCGGCCGGCACGGCGGCGGCGATAAGCGGCAGGGCCAGCAGCGTGAGACGGAGCAGGAAACGCGGCATCGGGGAATCTCGCAGGGGGCGGCCAGCGGCCGCGGTACCACCCATACGACGCAAACGGCCCGCCGGTTACCCGGCGGGCCGTTTCATGAGGCGGGCGGTTGGCGGGCTTACTTCACGCCGTACAACTGCTCCACGTCAGCGCGCAGTTGCGACTGGCTGTCGGGGCGGGCATAGAACATGTGGCCGCCGGCATAGCTCTTCACCTGCACCCGCGTGGGGTCGCCCATCGCCGGCATCTGGTCGACCACCAGCACCGAGGCCATGAACGGGCAGGAGAGATCGTCCCAGCCGTGGGCGATCAGCACGCGCAGGCCTGGGTCGTTGGCCACCGATTCGCGCAGCTCGTTCACCGATCCGCGATTGGCGTCATCGTCCTCGTGCCACAGGCGGTTCACCTGGTAGCTGAGCGCGTTGTAGCGCGCGTCGATCTTCCAGCCCACGGTCTTGGTGACGAAGTTGACCATCGCCGTGGTGGTGGGCGCGATGATGCCGTTGAGGATCGGGTCGCCGGTCATCTGGCGCGGTGCGTACGGAAACGGGTCCCACGCGGTGACGTTGGAGTCGTAGCGGCTGCCCAGCTTGCCCTCGGCGCGGTACACCTCGCGCAGGTAGGCCTGGGTTTCCAGCCGTCCACCCGAGCGCTGCACGAACAGCGGATCGAGGCCAGTCAGTTCGGTGACCTTCTTGATCATCGCCTCGGTGGCGGCCGGGTCACTGCGACCCTTCATCAGCGTGGTGGCGTAGTCGCCGCGGGTGTAGGCGATGATCGGCGCCATCGACTCGGGGCTGAGCTTGTGCTGACGCTCCAGGTTGGCCGCGGCGATCGAGGGCAGGGTGAGCATCCACGGCAGCGGCGAGACGTTCTCGTCATCCGATGCGGCCGGATCGAGATACGGCGACACCAGCACCAGGCCGTTTATCGCTACGCCGAGCTGGGTCTGCAGGTAGTCGGTGACGCGCGGCCCGCGGAAGCCGCCGTAGCTCTCGCCCACCAGGTACTTGCGCGAGTCCATGCGGCCGTTCTTTACCAGCCAGTCGTAGACGATGCGCGAGAGGTACTTGATGTCGTTGTCGGTGCTGTAGAAGAGCTCGGTGGCCTTCTTGTCGTCCACCAGCGCGCGGCTGTAGCCGGTGCCGATCGGGTCGATGAACACCAGGTCGGTGAAGCCCAGCCAGGTGCCGGGGTTGTCGCGCAGCGTGGCCGGGTCGGACGGGTTGGCACCGGCCACGCCGAAGTTCACCCGCTTCGGACCGATCGCGCCGAGGTTGAGGTACACCGACGATGCACCGGGCCCGCCGTTGAGTGCGAACGTCACCGGGCGATCCTTGCCGGGCATGGTGTAGGCGGTGAACACCACCTCGCCGGTGATCTCGCCCTGCTCGTTGCGCACCGGCAACGAGCCGACGGTGACCGTGTACTTCAGCGTCTTGCCATCCACCGTGGCGCTCTGCGTGATGTGCGCGTCGGCCGGCAGCGGTGGGAGGTGGAAATCCTTGTCGGCGACGGCGGGCGCGTCGGTGGCGGCCTTGTCGGCGGCGAGGGTGGCCGAGGCGCCGAGCGTCAGCGCAGCGAGCAGGGCAAGCGAGAGGGTGTGGCGCACGGAGGCATCCTGGCGGAGAAAGCCCCGGACCGTAGCGGTCGGGGCGCGTCGGCGACCGTGCAGGAAGTCATGCCCCGGACCAAGGTCCGGGGGCGTGCATCACTTGATGCTGACCAGCTCCACGTCGAACACCAGCGCGGCGTTCGGCGGGATGTCGCCACCGGCACCGCGGCTGCCGTAGCCCATGGCCGAGGGCAGCAGCAGGGTGCGCTTGCCGCCCACCTTCATGCCGGCCACGCCCTGGTCCCAGCCCTTGATCACCTGGCCGGCACCGAGCGGGAAGGTGAAGGTGCCGCCGTGGTCGAACGAGCTGTCGAACTTCTTGCCGTGGTGATCCGGCGCCTTCGGGTCGTACAGCCAGCCGGTGTAGTTCACCTCCACCGTGTCGCCGGACTTCGCCTCGGCGCCGGTGCCGACGGTCTGGTCGATGGTCTGCATGGCCGGGATGTCGGCGGCCGTGACAGCGGTGCCGGACGGGCTGGAGCAGGCGGCGAGCAGCAGCGGAACGAGACAGAGCAGACGGCGCATGGAAGGAACTCGCTGGGAAGTGAACCGGCATTGTAGCCAACACCTTCCACGCGACGACGTCAGAAGGGATAGCTCAGCGACACGGTCACGCTGTTGTTCCAGTAGCCGGCCCCGCCGCCGCTCACCGATGCGGCCGAACTGCGCAGCGCGTGGATCTGCAGCCGACCGTTGTGCGGCAGCCGCCCCTCCAGCGATACATCCACTGCATAAATGCCGACGCTGGTGCCATCGGCGCTCTGGCGGCCGCCGTCGGCGACAGCGCGCAACCGCCAGCGCGGGCCGAGGCTCAGCACGCCGGTCACTCCCGCGGTGACGGCGCGGTAGTGGCGCGGATTGAAATACGCGCCACCGCCGGGCTGGCTGCTACGAAACGCGCGCACGCCCAGTTGCGCACCGATCGCGGCGGGCGTGCCGCTCACATCCAGCGGGCTGAGCACCAGCCGCGCGGAGGCGCCGTCGCGACGATTGCCGTCGGTGAAGGTCTGGCGGTACAGCGTGGGCAGCAGATACAGCGGCGTGGCCGGGCGCCAGTTCGCGCCCAGACTGTAGGTGGCATAGGCGATGTACCGGTCGATCGCGGCGGTGGTGAGCAGCGGCGCGCGCTCGGCGCCGGCGTTGAGCCCGTAGCGATCGTCCGGTTGCCAGCTCCAGCGGGCTGCACCCTGCAGGTACTGCCAGTGGCCGGCTTGGCCTGCGCCCAGGCGTAAGTCCACGTTTTGCTCCTCGCCAAGGCGCCATTGGCCCAGTCCGGCCAGATCGTGCAGCGAACGCGAGCGGGCGTCGTCGCTCACCCGCGTGGTGTTGCCGGTAACGCCCCAGCGCCAGCTGCCGGCCGCGCTGCCCCGTAGCGGGGAGAGCGCACTGGCGCCGACAGTCCAGGTGTCGAGGTTTTCGTTGTCGTGGCTGTAGCTGGTCAGGCCCTCCAACCGCGACGCAGTGGCGTAGCGCATGTCGTCGGCGAGCAGGCCGAACTGGGTGCCGAGGTAGCCGCCATCGATCGGCGGCGCGGTGGCGGTCAACGCGGGGAGGGCGCGATCCTGCCAGCCCAGCGACTGCGCAGCGCGCATCCGCTCCAGAGTGGCGCGCGGATCGCCGTCGGCGGCCGCGTGGGCGGTGAGCGCCCAAGCCTGGCGCGGGTAATCCTGGGCGTTCAGCGCTTGCGCGAGGCCGGTGTCGGCGACGCGGCGCTGGGCGTCGTCCGCCGCCAGGGTGCTGGCCTGGCGAAAGGCGCGCTCCGCTTCGGCGGCATGGCCCAGCCACAGCGCAGCGCGGCCGAGGCCGATCGCCGCGGCGTAGGCGTCGGCCGGATGCCCGGTGGCCTGTTCGAGCCCCTGCGCAAAGAGCTGGCGTGCGCGCGCCGGCTCACCCGCTTCCATCGCGGCCCGGCCCGCGCGGATCGAGGCGCCGGCGTCGCTCTGGGCGTGTGCCGCCGATGCCAGCCCCAGCAGGATGCACAACGACAACGCGGCCTTCATTTCGTGCCCCAGTGCTTGCGCAGGTTAAGCATCTCGGCGAGGTAGCCCAGCACGCAGCCCGGCTGCAGCACCAGGCCGTAGAACAGCGCGTAGACGAGGAAGCCGAGCGGGTTGCGCCGCACCTTCAGTCCCTGCGCGCGAAACATGTGCGACTGGATGTAGAACATCAGGTAGTTCACGACGAAGGCCATCGGCAGCACCAGCAGGGTCATCGGCCCGGCGATCCAGTACACGCCGAACAGCGCCAGCACGATGCCGGGAATGAAGAACAGCGTGTAGGCCACGTCCATGTACGGAAACAGCAGATTCCACCACACGAAGATCGTGCTCATGCGCGGCTTGAACAGCAGGCTTCCATGCGTCTTGAACGCCTCGATCAGCCCGCGCGACCAGCGCTGGCGCTGGCGGATGAACTGCCCGAACGTGGTCGGCGCGTTGGTGAAGGTGATCGCGTCCTCGCAGTAGCCCACGCGATGGCCGAGCTTGAGGATGGCCCAGGTCAGCACGATGTCCTCACCCACGCATTCGGGCCAGCCGTCGACTTCGCGCAGCACGTCGGTGCGATACAGCGAGAAGGCGCCCTGGGCCACCAGCGTGCCCTGGAACAGGCTCTGCAGGCGCTTGATCGCGGCGATGCCGTGGAAGTAGTCCCACTCCTGGATCTTGGTGACCAGGTTGGTGCGCGAGTTGCGCAGCAGCACGCTGCCGGCCACCGCCGCGGTGTTCGGCGGATCGCTCAGGAAGCGTCCCACCAGATGCCGCAGCGCGCCCTTGTAGAGGTAGGAGTCGCCGTCCAGCGTGATGGTGAGCGGGTGCTGCGCCTGCTTCAGTCCCTGGTTCAGCGCGTTGGCCTTGCCGGCGTTCTGTTCCAGGTCGATCACGGTGAGCCACGGATACGAGATGGTGCCAAGACGGGCCATGGTGGCGTCGCGCGAGCCGTCGTTGATCACCAGCACCTGCATCGGCCCGGGGTAATCCTGCCGGGCGATGCTGTCCAGCGTGCCCAGGATCGACGCTTCCTCGTTGTAGGCTGCCACCAGGATGGTGATGCCGGGGAACGGTCCGGTCCAGGTACGCGCCGGTCGACGGTCGACCAGCAGGCCGGCGACCAGGAAGGCGTTCATGAAGCCGGGCAGGATCGCCACACCCCAGATCACCAGGTGTGCGCCAGCGGTACCGATGATGTGTCCAAGCTCGCGGATCCAGGGCGTGGCCAGGTAGAGCGACAATCCGGCCCAGCCAAAGGAGACCAGCAACGTCAGCAGAAACTTCAGCCGCACGGACATGTAGCGTCGCCGCTGCTGGCGATCGGTCACGGCGACGACCGCGGGGGCGGCGGAGAGATTCAGGCGATCCGTGTCCGGTGCAGCCTGTATTGGCGCCAAGGGGCTCATGATGATCGGTGCCGATGGATGGGGCGTGGCCGAGCTGTTCCGTCGCGACACGCCGAAGCGTGCGTTGCAGGACAGGTTTCTGGAGTCAAAGGACAGGCCATAGGCCTGCCGAGTGGAAATATGCACGGCCCATGCCAGGTTTTGATGGCATGGGCGATGACTCCGCGCGGCGCACTGCCGCATCTCCGTAGATGCGCGCAGCGGAACCGGCAGAAACGAGCTGCCGCAAGAGTTTGCAGGTCATGCGCGCCGGTCGGGCCGGCTAATCGCCAGCTGTCTGGCGGTTGTCGGCGTAACCGATGTGGGCCGTTCGCCGACGGGTGCGTGTGGTACGGCACCTAACGGCAGTCGTGACCTGACGCGCCGCAACAGGTCGACTGCCGCGGATGTGACGTTTTTTGGTTAAGTGATGCCGTGGGCGGTTCGGGGCATGGACTCAGCCGGCGTCCGGCGCACCCTCGGGAGCGCCTCTTCCCAGCACGTCGGGCAAAGAGTCACCGGCTTCGACGAAGCTCAGCGATACCGAGTTCAGGCAGTGGCGCTGGCCGGTGGGCGGCGGGCCGTCGGGAAAGACGTGGCCGAGGTGGCTGCCGCAGCGCGCGCACACTTCCTCGGTGCGCACCATGCCGTAGCTGGTGTCGCGGATGTAGCGGATGTGCGCCTCGTCGTACGGCCGGAAGAAGCTCGGCCAGCCGGTGCCCGAATCGAACTTGGCGTCGGAGCGGAACAGCGGCAATCCGCAGAAGCGGCAGGTGTAGATGCCGGTCTTCTTGTTGTCCAGGAAAACGCCGCAGAATGCCGCTTCGGTGCCGTGCTGGAGCAGCACGCGGTGCTCGTCGGCACTCAGGCCGGAGGTGATCGTCTCGCGCTGCGCATCGGTGGGCGGGGTGAGGTTGAATCGAGACATGGCGGCTCCGTGGCGTTGGCGATCCCGCAAAGGTGGGGGCGGCCGGGTGGGGTCCAAGCGGGGAGGGGAGCGAGCTGGGCCAGCTCAGGCCAGCGCCTGCAACTGCCCCTGCACCTCATTGATCGCATTGCGGATGCGCTGGCTGAAGATCGAATCCTCGTGGTGGATCAGCACCAGGCGTTCGGTGGCGCGGGTCATCGCCACATAAAGCAGGCGCGCCTCCTCCGTCTCGTCCTTGCCCGGCTTGGGCAGCGAGCCGAGGCCCGGAATGATCACGAGCGGGAACTCCAGCCCCTTGCTCGAATGCATGGTCACCAGCTTCACCGCATCTTCCACCAGGAACAGCGTGCGCTTGGCGTCGCCTTCGGCCAGGCGGCTGGCAATGCCCTCGCGCTTGAGCGCCTCGTGCAGCTTCTCGCCTTCCCATTGGTTGCGGAAGATCACCGCCATGTCCGACAGCCGCCGGCCGTTGGCGGCCTCGTCGCGGATGCACTGGATCAGCACGGTGAGCTGGGCGCCGGCGGTGTCGGTGCGGATCAGCTCGGGGATCGCGCCACGGCGGCCGGCACTTTCCGGCGCGATCAGCGGCACGCCGTCGTCGTCGCCAGCGCTTTCGATCAGCAGGTCGCTGGCAAAGCCGCGGGCGACCGAAAGAATCTCCAGCGTGTTGCGGTAGTTGAGCTTGAGGATGGTGGTGCGGCCCTGCGCCTGCACGCCTAGTTCCTTCCAGGTGAACTTGCGCCGGTCGCTCTTGCCGTAGATGTTCTGCGCGTCGTCGTACAGCACCAGCAGCGAGTTGGTGCTGGGGTCGACCATCTGCACGATCAGCTTGTACCAGTCCGGCTCGAAGTCGTGGCCTTCGTCCACCAGCACGGCTCCGTACTGGAAGCGCGGGATCTGCCCGCGCTCCACGCCCGTCATCACCCGCTCGACCATCTGCTCGAAGAAGTTGTCGCTGCCTTTTTCCGGCAGGTCGACGTGGTAGGTCACCAGCATCTGCCGGCACCAGGCGTGGAAGTTGCGCACGCTGACCTTGTCGGCCAGGCCGCGCTCACCCACGAGTTGATCGAGCCGCGAGGCCAGCGTCTTGTTGTAGCAGAGCACCAGGATGGGCTTGGCCATCATCCGCGCCAGCTGCAGTGCGCGAAAGCCGAGGATCATCGTCTTGCCCGAGCCGGCCACGCCGTGGATCAGCCGGTGGCCGTCGCCGAGCGAGCGTGCCAACTGCTCCTGCTGGGCGTCCATCACCTTGATCAGCTCGGGAATCTCGATCGCCTTGGCCGGCGCGTCCGCCGCCGGGAACAGGCCGAACTGGCCCGCGGCCGGGTCCACCCGCAGCTCGGGGAACAGGTGCCAGCGCACCCGATCGATCTGCGGCAAGGTGAGCGCCACCGGAAACACCTGCGGGAACATCGCCCACAGCCGTTCCTGGAACGCTTCGGCCTCCACCGTCTCGTAGATCTCGTCGCGGCAGATCACCAGGTGCGGCGGCATCACCGCCTCCAGCCCGCTCTCGTCGAACTGCTTGCGGCTGATGTTGGCCAGCACCACGCCCCAGCCCCACGGCATCACCAGCTTGCCGGCGTGACGGTGCCCGGGCGGAAAGTGCAGCGCCGGATCGCGCTGCAACACTACGCCCACCTCCAGTGCGAAGGCGCGCGCCTGCAGCAGCGGGTTGTTCTCCTTCACCGTGCCGCGGTCGGTGATCAGGGTGAACTGGGTGCTGTCAGCCTGCTGGATGGTCTCGGTCTTCCAGTCCTTCACCTCCAGCACCAGCAGGCCGCGACGCGGATGCACGATGACGAAATCGGGGTGGCGCTGCTTGAGGCCCACCGGCACGTCGTACCAGATCAGGTAGTCGTCCTCGAGCTTCTGTTCGAGCCGTTCCGAGACGCGTTTCTCGCCGCTGGTCATGCGCGGCAGGCAGCTGTTGCGGGTCGGTATGAGGGTGGCCATCCAGCGTCCGGCGAGTTTTCCTACGGCGAAAGTAGCGAAACCCGGCAGGCTGTCAACGGCACAGTCGATCCTGTGCCGCCACGAAACAACATGCGTTTCCGGCATACGGGCTCCCGCATCCGGAGGGTGGCGGGTACTATGCGGTCGCCGTCGCCAGGGCAAGGGGGCGGGACGGTGTGCGCGGCCCGTCATTGTGGGTCCCGGGGAGAGAGGATGCCGATTCAGGTCGAAACGCTGTCGATGCTCAACGCCGTCCAGGCGCTGGCGCTCGGACTCATGCTCTGGGCCGGCACCCATGGCGACAACGGGCCGGCGCTGGCGGCGATCCGCCTGCGGGCGCTGGCGCTGGGGATCGAGGCGGCCGGTTACGGGCTGCTCGCCCTGCAGGCGTTCATTCCTCCCGCCGCCCTGCTGATGGGCGGCAATGCACTGAACTTGCTGGCGCAGGCTATGGTGGTGGTGGCGATCCGCATGCTGCTGGGCAAGCCGCTGCGCTTGAAATCGGCCACACTGATTGCGCTGGTCGGATGGGCTGGCGTGGCTTGGTTCGGCATCGTCGATCCCGACTATCGTCTACGCGTGTTGTGGGGGTCGCTGGCGATCGCCGGAAACGTGGTGCTGAACATCGATGCACTGCGTAGTGGCTGCCGCGATAGCGGCACGCGCGCCCGCTGCGTGCTGCTATGGGTGTATCTGCTGGCGATGGCCTTGGTGGTCTGGCGCAATGGCGCGCTGTGGCTGAGCGGCAATCCGCCGGATCAGGTCGCCACGCCGTCGCCGATCAACGTGTTCTACGTGCTCCTGTCGGGCATGCAGCCGCTGTTCGCGAGCATCGGTTTCCTGCTGCTCTACAACGAGATCCTGCGCCGCGAATTGCACGACCTGGCGCGCATCGACCCGCTCACCGGCGTGGCCAACCGCCGCGCGATGGGCGAGGCGTCCGACCGCATGCTCGATGAAGCGCGTGCATGGCGCGGCTCGGTGGGCGTGCTGCTGGTGGATGCGGATCACTTCAAGAACGTCAACGACCGCTTCGGCCACGATGGCGGTGACAAGGTGCTGCAGTCGCTGGTGGCCTGCATCCAGAGCATCCTGCGCGCCGACGACATCGTCGGTCGCGTGGGCGGCGAGGAGTTCCTGGTGCTTTCGCCGGGAGTGGACGCCGACGGCGTGCTCGCGCTTGGCGAGCGCATCCGCAGCACGGTGGAACGCGAGGTGCTGCAGATCGACGGCGAAACCTTGCGGCTGACCGTGTCCATCGGCACCGCCGTGGCTGGACCGGGGCAGTGGGACATGCCGCTGCTGCGCCGACAGGCGGATGCGGCGCTGTACGCCGCCAAGCGCGCCGGCCGCAACCAGGTGGTGGCCGGTGCCGAGGTGGCCGCCTAGCTAGCGTGGACCCGCGTCGTCCGCCGGCCGCGGCGGGACCACCACGTGCCAGCGATGCAGCGAGCGCGGGTCGCGCCCCAGCCGCCGGCAGGCGTGCGTGGCGATGCCTTCCGTCAGCGCGGCGCGGAACACCGGCGCCACCGCCCACAGTGCATGCGCGGCCATGCGCGCCTGCGTCCGCTGCACCGGCGTGCGACGCAGCATGCGCTGCGCCCACTCGGGCAGCAGCGCGGCCCCGGCGTGCAGGAATACGTCGCGTGACAAGCCCGCTGCCGGCACCGGCAGGCGCACCTTGCCCAGCACATCCAGCACGACGCGGGTGCGCTCGGTCCAGGCGAGCGTGGGGCGCACCTGGCGAAAGTACGCCGCCACCTCGACCTCGCTGCGCGGCACATCGCGTGCGCCCAGCGCCTCGGCCACGCGCCGCGACTCGTCGTAGTAGCGGTCGGCCGCGCCGTCGGGCAGCGCAATATGGCTGTAACGCCGGTAGCCCTGCAGGAAGCTGTACGCCTCGGTGACGTGTACCCAGGTGAGCAGGGCCGGATCGTTGGCGTCGTAGGGACGGCCATCTTCGGCGACGCCATGGACCTGATCATGGATATGCCGCACGCGTTCGATCAGCGCCTCGGCCGCGGCGCGCGGGGCATAGGTGGTGCCGCCGACGAAGGTGGTGGTGCGCCGCAGTCGGCCCACCAGATCCTCGCGGAAGTTGGAGTGGTCCCACACGCCGGCCAGCGCCAGTGGATGCAGGGTCTGCAGCATCAAGGCGGCGAGGCCGCCGGCCAGCATGCCGGGGAAGTCGGCATGGATGCGCCAGGTGGCGCCGTCCGGATCGAACAGGCCCGGGTCGCCAGCGGGCGCGTCGTAGTCCACCACGCCACCGCCGTGACGCGGAAACGCCCCCTCCACCCAGCGGCGGATCGCCGCCTGGGCCGGGCGCGTCACCAGATGCAGCGGAGTAGGCATGACACGATCTTAGCCGGCGCGCGGGCAGCATCCCGCCGGCGTGCCGCGCCTGCGGCAACGTGCGCCAGTGCGGGGCATCGCATCGGCTTATGCCAATTGCGACGTTTGCATCGCCGGCGCGATGTGTTATCCATAGCCGTATGTCGATCCGCACCTTCCACGCTTACGTCTGGTTTTATGGCTATCCGAAGCCGCAGGCGGAGCCAGGGGCGCGATCGTAGGCAACACACCGATCCCACCGAATCCTGAAAGCCGCCAGCCCACCACTGGCGGCTTTTTTCATGGTCGCGAGTGGACCCCGAATCCGAGGAGCTCCGCCCCATGAATCCGTCCACCGACGACCTGCGCATCCTTGAACTCAAGCGCTTGAGCACGCCCGCCGAAGTGATCGGCGACTGCGCCAACCCCGATGCCGCGCATGCGACGGTCAGCCGCGCCCGCGAAAAACTCCACGCCATCCTGCAGGGCCGAGACGACCGCCTCGCCGTGGTGATCGGCCCGTGCTCGATCCATGACACCCGCGCTGCGATCGAATACGCCCAGCGGCTCGCCGCCGAGCGCGAGAAGCACGTCGATGCACTGGAAATCATCATGCGCGTGTATTTCGAGAAGCCGCGCACCACGGTGGGCTGGAAGGGGTTGATCAACGATCCGGATCTCGACGGCAGCTTCCGCATCGATCGCGGCCTGCGCCTGGCGCGCGGGCTGCTGATCGGCATCAACGAACTGGGCGTGCCGGCCGGCTGCGAGTTTCTGGACATGATCACGCCGCAGTACATCGCCGACCTGGTCAGCTGGGGCGCGATCGGCGCACGCACCACCGAGAGTCAGGTGCATCGCGAGCTGGCGTCCGGCCTGTCGTGCCCGGTGGGCTTCAAGAACGGCACCGACGGCAACGTGAAGATCGCCGTGGACGCGGTGCAGGCCGCATCGCAGCCGCATCACTTCCTGGCCGTGACGAAGGACGGCCGCACCGCCATCGCCGCCACCGCGGGCAACGGCGACTGCCACGTGATCCTGCGCGGCGGCAGCGCGCCGAACTACGACGCCGCCAGCGTGGAGGGGGCCAGCGCGTCGATCGCCAAGGCCGGCTTGTCCCCGCGCCTGATGATCGACGCCAGTCATGCCAACAGTGCCAAGAAGCCGGAGAACCAGCCAGCGGTGCTGGCCGACGTCGCCGGGCAGATCGCCAGCGGCGAATCGCGCGTGATCGGCGTGATGGTGGAGAGTCACCTGGTCGGTGGCCGGCAGGATCTCGTGCCCGGCCAGCCGCTGACCTACGGGCAAAGCATCACCGACGGGTGCATCGACTGGGATGCGTCGGTCGCCGTGCTGGCCAGACTGGCCGAGGCGGTACGCGCCCGTCGGCAGGGTGCCCGCCAGGTAGCCTGAGCGCGGTGCTCGTCAGGACTCCAGCGCGGCATCCAGCGTGATGGCTGCCTTGAGCACTTTCGACACCGGGCAATTGGTCTTGGTCGCCTGGGCGACGCGCTCGAACGTCGCCGCATCGGCCCCGGGCACGGCGGCCCGGCAGGTCAGGTGCACGGCGGTGATGGCGAAACCGTCGCCGTCCTTGTCCAGCGTGACCACGGCCTTGGTATCGATGCTGTCGGCGGTGAGCCCGGCCTCGCCCAAGCCCAGCGAGAGCGCCATCGAGAAGCAGGCGGCATGGGCGGCGCCAAGCAATTCCTCCGGGTTGGTGCCGGGGCCGTCCTCGAAGCGCGAGGTGAACCCGTACGGCGCATCGCGCAGCACGCCGGTTTCGGTGGAGATGCTGCCGGTGCCGGTACGCAGGTCGCCGGACCAGTGGGCGGAAGCGGACTTCTTCATCGGGGAGTCTCCTTGCCATGGCGGGCCGCGGCGGCCCGGTTCGACGCGTCATGGTGCGCGTCGGGGCATTCATGAAACGCGAAATCCTGCGACCGCGATGCTGACGCCGCAGGCCGTATGCTTGCGCTTTGCCATGGAGCGCCCCGCATGACTGACTCCTTCGACATCCAACACGACGAGCTTGCCCACCGCTTCCACACTGTCGTCGACGGCCAGCATTGCCAGCTGGTCTACAGCCTGGGTGGCCAAGGTGGGGCGGTGATGAGCATCGACCACACCGGCGTGCCGACGGCCGTCGGTGGCCGCGGTATCGCCGCGGCGCTGGTCCAGGCCGCGTTTGCACTGGCGCGCCAGCGCGGCTGGAAGGTCAACCCGGCCTGCTCGTACGCGGCGGTGTGGGCGCAGCGCCATGCGGACGTCGCCGATCTGCTCGTCTGACCCTTCCACGTCCCCTTCAACGTCGCCGTCCGGACCCATCGCATGAGCGCCAGCCTTCCGCCGGATTCGCCCCGGTCCACTTCCTCGCCGCGCGGTTGGCGCGCATGGCGATCGCTGCGCGCGCGTCCGAGGCTGAGCCTTTCTGCAGCCATCTTCGTGCTGGCCGGCGCCTTGCTGGTGCTCGGCGGCATGCCGGTCGCGCCCTCGCTGCTGCTGGGTTTCGACGTGGGGGCGGTAGTGTTCCTCGGCGGCATGTGGCGGCTGTTCAACGACGCCAGCACCGCCAGCATGCGCGAGCAGGCGCGCCGACAGGACGCTGGTCGCTGGGGCATCCTGTGGAGCGCGATCGGCGTCACCGCGGTGGTGATGGTGGCGCTGGGCACCGAGCTGCATGCCGCCGAGAGCGGCGGCGTGCTCACGCTGACGGCGGCGGGGCTGAGCATCGTGCTGTCGTGGCTGTTCATCAACGTAATGTTTGCCCTGCATTACGCGCACGGCTTCTACGGCGACTACGGCAGCCAGCACCAGGGATTGGATTTTCCCGGCAAGCAGGAACCCGACTACTGGGATTTCGCCTACTTCTCCATCGTTGTCGGCATGACCTTCCAGGTGTCCGACGTGCAGATCACCAGCCGCACGCTGCGCCGCATGGTGTTGCTGCACAGCGTGATCGCGTTCTTCTTCAACGTGTTCATCATCGCGGTGACGGTGAACATCGTGGCGGGGCAGGCGTGAGGGCGAGCCGGTGATCTGGATCGTCGGCACGGACGGCGAGGGCTTCCGGTTCCTGCTGCCGCGCGCCAGCGGCGTGGTCGGCGGGCGACTGCGCGTGACGCCGTTTCCGCCGCGGCGGGTCGTTGCCCGCCTGGCGTTGTTCAATGCGCTGGTCACGCTGACCGTGATGGCTTGCCGGCTGGATGACCGGCATGGCCACGTCAGCCCGACGCATGGTTGGGTGTATCTCGCCGCACTGGCCGCATTGCTGGCCGAAGCGGTGTTCAAGCTGCGCTTTGTGCTGCGGCGTAAAGCAATTCAGGTAGAGCTGCCGCTGGACCTTCGACCGATCCCGTCGTGGCTGTTGGCCGAGTACGTGCAGTTCCTTGTCGCGCTGGTGGTCGCCACCCTGGCCAGCGTCGAGCGCGACCATCCCCGCTACGGCATGCCGTGGGAAGTGCTGGACTGGCTTGCGCTGGCGATGATCGCGCTGCCGTGGTTCAACGGCCTGCTGCTGCGACGCCGGCAGCGGCGGGGTGGCTGAGGGCCGCCAGCTCAGTCGCGGAAGTTGTCGAACTGCAGCGGCACATCCGACTCGGTGGTGCGCAGCAGGGCGATCGCCGCCTGCAGGTCGTCGCGCTTCTTGCCGGTGACGCGCAGCTTCTCACCGTTGATCTGCGCTTCCACCTTGAGCTTGGCCGCCTTCAGCGCGGCGATCAGCTTCTTTGCAGCGGGCTGCTCGATGCCCTGCTTCACGGTGATCTTCTGTCGCGAGCCGACCACGTTGGTTTCCGGATCGGCGATGTCCAGCGCGCGCAGGTCGATCTTGCGGGTGGACAGGCGCGTGGTGAGGATGTCGCGCATCTGCTTGAGCTGGAACTCGCTGGCGCCGATCACCGTGATAACCAGGTCGTCCAGCTCGAACTTGGCGTTGCTGCCCTTGAAGTCGAAGCGCGTGGTGAGCTCGCGGTTGGCCTGGTCCACGGCGTTAGTGAGTTCGTGCTTGTCGACTTCGGAAACCACGTCGAAGGAGGGCATGGCGGCATCTCGCAGGGTGAAGGGAAGGGCGTCAGTGTAAGGCAGCCGGCGCATGGGATAATCCTTGCCCGCCTCCACGCCCCGCCATTCCAGCGCACGCTGGAATCCAGTGCCTTCATGCCCGCATCCAGCCACAGACGCCGATTTCTCCTCAGCCCGAACACGAGCCATCGCCCATGAATATCGATGTGCTGGTGATCGGCGCCGGTGCCGCCGGCCTGATGTGCGCGACGACCGCTGGCCAGCGCGGCAAGCGCGTGCTGGTGGTCGACCACGCCAACAAGCCGGGCAAGAAGATCCTTATGTCCGGCGGCGGGCGCTGCAATTTCACCAACATGGGCACCACGCCGACGAACTTCCTCTGCGCCAATCCGCACTTCGCCAAGTCGGCGCTGGCGCGCTACACACCGTGGGATTTCATCGCGCTAGTGGAGAAGCACTGCATCAAGTACCACGAGAAAGAACTCGGCCAGCTGTTCTGCGACGAGTCCTCCAAGCTGATCGTGCGCATGCTGCTGGACGAATGCGCGGCGGCCGGTGTCGAGGTGCGCACCAGTTGCGCGGTCACCCAGGTGCGCAAGGTCGAGGACGGCTTTCGCGTGCTCACTGCCGCAGGCGAGGTGCACGCCACGTCGCTGGTGGTGGCGACCGGTGGCTTGTCGATTCCCAGCATGGGCGCCACCGGCTTCGGTTACGAGCTGGCCAAGCAGTTCGGCCACACCGTGCTGCCCACCCGCGCGGGGCTGGTGCCGCTGACGCTGAGCGGCAAGCACCAGGAGCGCTACCAGGATCTGGCCGGGCTGGCGTTGCCGGTGAGCGAGGCGAAGCTCGGCAAGCGGAATTTCCGCGCCGGCCTGCTGTTCACTCATCGCGGCCTCAGCGGCCCGTCGATCCTGCAGATCTCCAGTTACTGGCAGCCGGGCGATGATCTGCGTATCGACCTGTCGCCCGACGTCGATGTGGGCGATAGGCTGATCGGGCAGCGCGCCGAGCGCCCCGCCGCCGAGCTCAAGACCGTGCTCGGCGAGCTGCTGCCCAAGCGCCTGGCGCAACGCCTGTGCGAGCTGTGGTTTGAGAGCAAGCCCATGCGCCGGTACCGCGAGGCGGAGCTGGCCGACATCGGCCGGCAACTGCACGACTGGCCGATCGTGGCCAGCGGCACCGAGGGCTACCGCACCGCCGAAGTGACGCTGGGCGGGGTGGACACGAACGAGCTCTCCTCGACCACGATGGAGTCCAGGCGCGTGCCCGGCCTGTACTTCATCGGTGAGGTGGTGGACGTCACCGGCTGGCTGGGCGGCTACAACTTCCAGTGGGCCTGGGCCTCGGGTCACGCGGCGGGCGAAGTGGTGGGCTGACAGGGTCGCCGGCGCGCTTCGCGAGGAATGAACGCGAAGCGTGGTTCCATGCGCGGCTGATCGCTTGCTAGGAGAACCGCATGAAAGTCGGCTTTATCGGTCTGGGCGCCATGGGCAGCGCGATGGCGAGCAACCTGCTCGCGGCGGGACATGCCGTGACGGTGTGGAACCGCTCGGCGGCAGCGACCGAGCCGCTGGCGTCACTCGGCGCCCGGGTCGCCAGCACCCCCGAGCGCGCGGTGCTCGGCGAGGCAGTGTGCTCGATGCTGGCGAACGACCAGGCGGTGCGCGCGGTGTTTCTCGATGGCGGGCTGCTCGACGCCATGGACCCGGGCACGGTGCACGTCAATCACGCCACCATTTCGGTCGCGCTGGCGCAGGAGCTGGCCGAGGCGCATGCGGCGCGGGGGATCGACTATGTCGCCGCGCCGGTGTTCGGCCGGCCGGATGCCGCGGCGGCGGCCCGGCTGCAGATCGTGGCGGCCGGTAAGCCGGCCGCGGTGGACACGGTGCGGCCGCTGCTCGAAGCGATGGGCGCGAAGATCTGGCCCATGGGCGAGGCGCCCGAGCGCGCCAACGTGGTGAAGATCGCGGGCAACTTCATGCTGGCGGCCGCCATCGAGAGCATGGCAGAGGCTAGTGCGCTCACCCGTGCGCACGGCGTGGGCGCGGCCGAATTTCTCGAGCTGATGACCAGCACGCTGTTCGCGGCGCCGGCCTACCAGGGCTACGGCAAGCTCATTGCCGAACAGCGCTACAGCCCTGCCGGCTTTGCGATGCCACTGGGCTTGAAGGACGTGGGCCTGGCGCTGAGTGCTGGCGCAGCGCGCCGCGTGCCCCTGCCGTTCGCCGGCGTGCTGCGCGAGAACTTCCTGGATGCGCTGGCCCACGGCGGCGAGGAGCTGGACTGGTCCGCACTGGCGCTGGTCGCCGCAAGGCGCGCCGGCCTGGATGAGCGCACCGACCCCTGACCAGCGCACCGTCTTCCTTTCTGTAGGAGCCCGCTCGCGGGCGATGATATTGAGCTTCGATGCGGATCATAGCGAAAAGCAAAACCCCCCCTTTTGCTTTAACAAAAAAAAATT